>CACWNZ010000263.1 GCA_902762335.1 uncultured Ruminococcus sp.
CTTGCAATGCCTATCTTCATGCCCTTTATATCATTCTTCAGACTGTCGCAGACGGGTGCGCCCCTTCTGCCCTGAGAGGTGCTGTCCATTTCGTCATACTGTGAAACAGCGTCATATACTATAGCCGTATCCTCAACGCTTGTGGTTATGGGGCCTATCTGGTCGAAGCTTGATGCGTAGGCTATAAGACCGTATCTTGACACCGCTCCGTAGGTCGGCTTGAGTCCTACTATGCCGCAGAAGCTTGCAGGCTGTCTTATAGACCCGCCCGTATCTGAGCCGAGACCGTAGACGGCGATATTGCCGCCGACTGCCGAAGCAACGCCGCCCGAGCTTCCGCCCGCGACGAATGCGGTATCGTGCGGATTTTTTGCGCCGCCGAAATAAGACGTCTCGCAGGATGAGCCCATTGCGAACTCGTCCATATTGGTCTTGCCTAAAAGAACGGCGTTCTGTCCCTTGAGTATCCTCCAAACGGCAGCATCGTATATAGGAACGTAGTCCTCAAGTATCTTGGAACAGCAGGTCGTCCTTATATTTTCGGTGGATATATTGTCCTTGAGGGTCATAGGTATACCCTCAAGCAGGGAGATCTCCTCACCCGAGGCTATTTTCTTATCCACGGCGGCTGCCGCTTCAAGAGCCGTTTCGGGGGTAAGCGTAACGTAGGCGTTGAGTGCCTCGTTCTCCCTCTGCGCCGCCTCAAGATAGGTCTTTGTAAGCTCCGTGCAGGACAGCTCTTTGCTTTTGAGCATGGAATGGAGCTTGATTATCATACTTTCACTCATCGTATTCACCTCTGTGGGAGCTTATTTCATAATATTCTTCACGAGGAAGCAGCCCTCGTCACTGTCCTTTGCGTTGGCGAGTATCCTCTCTCTGTCGTAAGAGGGGACTACAACGTCCTCGCGAAGCACGTTTGAGAGGTTATTGATATTATCAAAATCCGTTCCCTCTGCTGCCGCGTTGTTTATCGTATCCGCAAACGAGATCATCCTTGACATATCCTCGGTAAGCTGTTCTATCTCGTCCTCCGCGACGAACAGCTTTGAGAGTATCGCGATTTTCATTATTTCTTCTTTATCTACCATAGTTTTCCTCCATTAGTATCCAGCCCCTCATGAGCTGTCTCGGCTCCTGCGGCAAAAATGCGGCATGGGCGCGGGCAGGGTCTTTTGAATCATAACGAAGCCGTACCTTTATCACGGCGTCAGCGGCTCGACGGCTTATTTGCGCTCGTCAAGCTCGTCGTCGTCGTCATCGTCGTCATCGTCGTCGTCATCGTCGTCGTCATCGTCGTCGTCGGTGTAGGTCGGGAACTTGCCGTAGGGGTTTTCGCTCTCGTCCTCCTCCTCTTCGTCCTCGTCCTCCTCGCCGTCCGATTCCTCGGCAAGCTTGGGCTGATCGCTCCAGCCTGAGCCGAAGGCGTTGTCGGGACCCTTCTTGATGAGAGCCTCAAGAGACGCGTCAGTCTGATAGTCCTCCGCCTTCATGTGGAAGGGATCCTCGGGACCCTTTTTGATGAGGTTTTCTATCCTGTCATGCTCGACCACCTGATAATCCACGAGATCAGGCGGGGTCTCGGGAGACGAATAATTCTGAACAGTGGGTACGGGCTTCTGCGGACGGGGCTTTACGGGCTCGGGCTCCTCAACGACGGGTCTGCCTGAGAGCGCGTCATTCTTTTTCTTCTTCGATACTACGCCCGCAATGATGATTATGAAGCCTATAACTATAACTACCGCAACTACTATTATTATTATGAACAGCCAGCCCATGCCGCTGTTGTCTTCCTTTTCCTTTTCGGTATCATCGGTAAGACCGTTTGCGCTGAGATAGGCGGCGTATTGTTCGGGGGTCATGACCTCTACCTCAACGGTGTTGCTGTTCTTGGTGAATTTAGGTGTGGTGGCTACGGACGTCACCTTGAACTTGCCGCAGCTGTCCTCTACCCATATACCCGAATACTCGCCTGTTTTGTCGGAATGCATGGCTATGCTGCGCTCTCTGCCCTTTTCGTCCTTGACTATAGCCTTGAGACGAAGGGTATCGAGCAGTCTTTTATCCTCTATCAGACCCTCCTTGTTCCTTACGGTGGCGGTTATTTTTATCTCGTCGCCCATGCGGACAACGCTCTTGATCTCCTGATCGAGAAATATGGAATAATAGTCCATCTGTGTGACGGTACAGTTGCTGTTGTCTACCTTATCAAGATGGAGATTCCAATTTCCCTGCTCGGGGTAGAATATCTTTATCATAAGGTAGCTGTTCGTAGAGGTCAGCTTTATGTCCTCGTCCTTTTTAAGATCTATCTTCTTGCCGAAGGGGTCGGTAAGCACGGGATTGAGCTGGTCGTAGGTAAAGGCGCTGCGGACTATAACGCTTACGGTGAATACCGAGTTATCGGCTACGTTTATAGTTACGTCGCCGTCAACTATATCCTTTACCTCGCCGTCAAGCTGATAGATATTGCCGAATATATCGGAGAATATGCCTACGAGATCCTCCGAGCTCTTTGTCTCGTAGTTGGTGCCTTCGGTCTCGCTCGATATTTTCTCAAGCTCCTCTACCTTCATCTTGCCGTTGTAGTTGAGTCCGATAGAATATACCGGTAT
>CACWNZ010000264.1 GCA_902762335.1 uncultured Ruminococcus sp.
ACTAAATATGATATAGAAATGCTCCGCGAGATAGGCTTCTGCTCGGGGATAGAGAATTATTCAAGGATAATCTCGGGCAGAAAAGCGGGCTCTGCGCCCTATACTCTGCTCGATTACTTCCCCGAGGACAGTCTTATGTTCGTGGACGAATCCCACGTTACTCTGCCGCAGGTGCGGGGAATGTACGGCGGCGACAGGGCGAGAAAGGAAAATCTCGTGGAATTCGGCTTCCGTCTGCCTTCGGCTTATGATAACCGCCCCTTGAACTTTGACGAATTCTACGAGCGCGTGAATCAGGCTGTTTTCGTAAGCGCCACGCCCGCGGAGTTCGAGCGTGAAAAGAGCGCCGTCATTGCCGAGCAGGTGATAAGACCCACGGGGCTTTTAGACCCTCAGATCTTCGTGCGACCTGTTGAGGGTCAGATAGACGATCTCATCTCGGAGATAAATATGCGTACGGAGAAGAAGCAGCGCGTACTCGTTACCACAATGACCAAGAAAATGGCGGAGGATCTGACGGAGTATCTCACGACGGCGGGGATAAGGGTGCGCTATATGCACCACGATGTAGAAACGGTAAGGCGCATGGAGCTGATTCGCGACCTGCGTCTCGGAGAATTCGATGTGCTTGTGGGAATAAACCTTCTTCGTGAGGGTCTTGATATACCCGAGGTATCGCTGGTATGCATACTTGACGCGGATAAGGAGGGCTTTCTCAGGAGCGAGCGCTCTCTGATACAGACCATAGGACGAGCCGCCCGAAATGCCGAGGGAACGGTAATAATGTATGCCGACGTGGTCACCGACAGCATGGAAAGGGCAATTACCGAAACGGAGCGCAGGCGGTCTATACAGCAGAAATACAACGAAGAGCACGGCATAATACCGCAGACGATAATAAAGAAGGTCAGCGATATAATAGATATATCCACCCATGCGGACGACGACAAAAAGCCGCAGAAGAAGCTTTCCCGCGCGGAGCGCGAAAGGCTGATAGATCAGCTCACGAAGGAGATGAAGGCGGCTGCAAAGCTGCTCGAATTCGAGCACGCCGCCTTCCTGCGTGACAGGATAAAGAAGCTCAGAGATGAAGCATAAATTGATCAGAGCGGGGGGGGCGGTGAAGAAAATGGATATACTCGGACTTGACAAAATCAGAAAAATATCGGATAATACAGATTTGGATACCGATATAAAAGGGCTCGAGCAGATAAGAGCCGAGGACGAGGGAATAAATATCACGGGGCTTGACAGCATAAGAGGGATATTTACAAACGATTTCCCGAGGATCTCGGTCTTTGCAATGGAGCTGATGAAGTCGGCGGCAAGGGCGAAAGAGCTGGATACCGAGCTGAGACAGTACGGCGCTTCACGCCACAGATACGAATTCGCGCCCGTGGCGGCTCTGTCGGACGTGCGTTCCTTCGAGCAGAGACACGGCATAAGCCTGCCCGTTCCGTATGTGGAGTTCCTCACGCAGGTTGGCAACGGCGGCGCGGGTCCCGAGCTGGGACTGTTCTCGCTTGAAGAGCTTGAGCTGCGAAATTTCTTCGCGCACTCAAACAGGAACGTTACCTATTCTCTTGCACGGGGCGAGGACGACTATTACAGCTATCCCTTTGCAGAGGGCGGCGATCCGTTCGTCAGGAGCGTACTGAGCGAGAGCGATTGGGATGGCGCAGTGCTTGAACTGTGCAGGCTGACGGATACGGGTAAGAACAGCGAATACGAAAAGCGCCGCCGCAGGCTGTGCAGCGGTGTGCTGCAGATAGCCGAATGTGAAAACTCCTTTTGTCCCGCGCTGGTGTGCGGCGGCGATATGCACGGCGAGATGATAGGGTTCTCATACGACCTCGGTATGCCCGAATTCACGGGCAGGAGCTTTGAGGACTGGCTGCTCGGCTACTTTGACGACGTGATAAACAAATTCAGAAAAACCTGACGCTTTGGAAAAGGGGAAGAGAATTGGCGAAAAAGACTACTAAGACCGACTACGGCAACGAAAGCATAATGACCCTCAAGGGCGCCGACAGAGTAAGAAAACGCCCCGCTGTCATATTCGGCTCTGACGGCATAGAGGGCTGTCAGCACTCGGTGTTTGAGATAATTTCAAACTCCATAGACGAGGCAAGAGAGGGCTACGGCAAGCAGATAATCATTACAAAGTTCGCCGACCACTCCGTCGAGATAGAGGACTTCGGCAGGGGCATTCCCGTTGATTACAACAAAAACGAGGAGCGCTATAACTGGGAGCTGGTGTTCTGCGAGCTTTACGCGGGCGGCAAATATAAAAACAACGAGGACGGCAGCTACGAGCTTTCTCTCGGTCTTAACGGACTTGGTCTTTGCTCAACGCAGTATGCCTCGGAATATATGGACGTTGACATAAGACGCGACGGCACACGCTTCACTCTGCACTTTGAAAAGGGCGAGAATATAGGCGGGCTGAAGAGAGAACAGTATACGGGCAAGAAAACGGGCACAAAAATACGCTGGAAGCCCGACCTTGAGGTATTTACGGATATTGACATATCTGACGAGTATTATCTCGACATGATAAAACGGCAGGCTGTAGTCAATGCGGGCGTTACGTTCATTTTCCGCAGCGAGCAGTTCTGGCAGACCGAGAGGACCGTCAGCGACCGTGACGACAAGCCGCCCTATAAGACGAGGATAAATATAGCCCTTGCGTTCTCCAACAGGGTAAGCACCGCCGAGTATTATCACAATTCAAGCTGGCTCGAATACGGCGGTGCGCCCGAAAAGGCTGTAAGGAACGCCTTTGTCTATTCTATAGACAGCTACCTCAAGCAGAACGGCAAATACACCAAAAACGAGAGCAAGATAAACTACGATGATGTAAAGGACTGTCTTGTAATTGTCATTTCGTCATTTTCAAGCGTAACGTCTTATGAAAATCAGACCAAGAAGGCTATTACCAACAAGGGCATACAGGACGCCATGACCGAGTATCTCAGACATCAGCTTGAGGTGTATTTTATCGAGAACAAGCTTGATGCCGAAAAGATCGCGGCACAGGTGCTGATAAACAAGCGCAGCCGTGAGAGCGCCGAAAAGACGAGGCTTAACATAAAAAAGACCCTTGCGGGCAGCATGGATATAACGGGCAGGGTAGCGAAGTTCGTTGACTGCCGAAGCAGGGACAAGAGCGAGAGGGAGCTTTTCATAGTGGAGGGCGACTCGGCTCTGGGCGCGTGCAAGCAGGCGCGCAACCCCGATTTTCAGGCGATAATCCCCATAAGGGGCAAGATACTCAACTGTCTCAAGGCGGACTACGACAAGATATTCAAGAGCGAGATAATAACCGATCTCCTCAAAGTGCTGGGCTGCGGTGTAGAGGTAAAGAGCAAGGCAAACAAGGATCTCTCGTCCTTTGACCTTGAGCAGCTCCGCTGGAACAAGGTCATATTCTGCACCGATGCCGACGTCGACGGCTTTCATATAAGGACGCTTCTTCTCACGATGATATACCGACTTGCGCCCACGCTGATAAAGGAGGGCAAGGTTTTCATAGCGGAGTCCCCGCTTTATGAGATAACCACGAAGGACAAGGTTTATTTTGCCTACACCGAGGCGGAAAAGGAGCAGTTCCTCACCGAGATAGGCGACAACAAATTCACGATACAGCGCTCAAAGGGACTCGGCGAGAACGAGCCCGAAATGATGAGCCTTACGACCATGGACCCCTCAACAAGAAGGCTGATAAAGATCATGCCCGACGACGCCAAAAGAACGTCCGAGCTTTTCGACATTCTTTTAGGCGACAATCTCGCCGTCAGGCGCGACTTCATCATCGAAAACGGCTACAAATACGTCGACTCCCTCGACGTCTCCTAGCGCAGAGCCTGCGCTCCCGATTCGCGCCATCGCGCGCTTGCGCGCGCTTACTTCTTCAGCGTATCTTACTTCATGCCCGCGCCCATGCTGTATAGCCGTATCCGCGGCATAG
>CACWNZ010000265.1 GCA_902762335.1 uncultured Ruminococcus sp.
ATGGCGCACCACAGGGACGAGTATATCTACTTCAACACCGACCACCACTGGACGGGGCTCGGCGCATATTATGCATATAAGGAATTCTGCAAGGTAGCGGGAGTCGATTATCTCAAGCTCTCAGAGCTTGAAGAGGGTACTATTGACGGCTATTACGGCAGTCTTTCGTGGAATATCGACAACTCTCTTATAGATGCCGACACCGTGCATTATTATACAGCCGACAAGGATACCGAGACCTTCGTCTATGACGAGAACGGTGAAAACCCCCAGCAGACGAGACTGTTCCACACCTACGCGGAGGGCTCGAACGCCTACGGCGTTTTCCTCGGCGGAGACAATCCCCTTATGGTCTGCAAGAACAAGGACGGCAACGGCAAGAAGGTCGCCGTGCTTAAGGAATCCTACGGCAATGCGTTCAGCCCGCTGATCGCGCTGACCTACAGCGAAACTCACATGATAGACTTCCGCTATATCGAGTTCGATTTCCTCAAATACATAAAGGACAACGACATAGATACCGTAATTATAATCAACAACACAATGGCTTCGGCTACGGGAATGCGCTGTGACGAGCTGAGAGCTCTTGTCGGGGCGTAAATTTACGCAAAAAAAATCGGGCTGCCGCATAATTACGCGGCAGCTCCTTTTTTGCAGCCTGTTAAATTATCAGAAAACGACGTTTTCGTTGATGACCTCCTGAAGTCTTGCGGCTGAGGCTATAAGACGGGCGCTCTCGTCTACGCTGAGCTCTATAGGCACAAGACCCTCTACCCCGTTTTTGCCGACGATAGCGGGCATACTCAGGGCTATATCCTTTATGCCGTACTTGCCGTTCTGAATGCTCGATACGGGAAGAATGGACTTCTCATCGCGGACGACTGCCTCGCAGATACGCTTTACGCTCATGGCTATGCCGTAATAGGTCGCCTTTTTCTTTTTGATTATCTCATAAGCGCTGTTCTTTACGTCCTCGGCGATCTTTTTCATGGATTCCTCGTGCGAATAGAAGCCCCTCATCTCGCAGAAGCGGGAGAGCGGTATGCCGGATACGTTTGCGCTGCTCCATGCGGCAAGCTCGCTGTCGCCGTGCTCACCGATTATAAATGCATGAACGCTGCGGCTGTCGATGCCGAGATGCTCGCCGAGAAGATATTTAAGGCGGGCTGTATCGAGCACCGTACCCGAGCCGAACACCCTGTTATTCGGAAAGCCGCTGAGCTTAGCGGCGGCGTAGGTAAGAATATCAACGGGATTTGCTACGACGAGAAGAATTCCGTCGCGGTTATATTTTGCTATTTCGGGTATGACAGACTTGAATATACCGACATTTTTTCTGACGAGGTCGAGCCTTGTCTCTCCGGGCTTCTGACCTGCGCCTGCGGCTACAATGACCACTGCCGCGTCGGAAATGTCGCGGTAATCTCCCGCATAGATGCTCATCTGCTTTGCAAAGGGCAGACCGTGGCTTATATCGAGAGCCTCGCCCTCAGCCTTTTCCCTGTCATAGTCGATAAGGACAAGCTCCGAAAAAAGCCCGCTCTGCATGAGCGCGAATGCCGAAGCCGAGCCGACGAAGCCGCAGCCGACTATTGCCGCCTTTCTGCTGTTTATTTCTACCATATCCGATCGTTCCTTTCTGTTTGTGGATTACGGGATACAATCCCCCTTTTAATATTACCATATTATTATGCAGGTTTCAAGCAAATTTTATTTTTATAGCACAAAAAGCCGATACAGCGTGAACTGTATCGGCTCGTTTTAATTATTTTTTCTTATCCTCCTGTTCCTTCTTTCTCTTCTTGGTAATAAGAAGCAGGAACATAACGGGTATGGAGATCGCAAAGAGTACAGCGGCGATAAGCAGGATAGTCTCGCCTGTTTCGATGAAGCCGCCGGGCTCGCTGGATTCGTCCTCATGGGGCGGACCCGCCGAAGCGGAGAATATCCACTTGAAGAGGACAACGCCCTCGATATGAGTTTTTCCCTGAGCGGAGCGGACTATCTTTACTCCGTTGGAGTCATATATCCTGTAGCCGTTATCGATGTCGTAACCGTTTTTACCGCTGTCGTGCCAGACTATCTCAGCCCTGAGCACACGGCTCTTACCGGGCGAATATCTGCCGAGGTCGAGCGGGTCGGTACGCACGTCGGGTGTACCCTCGCCTGTGACCTTGCCCTGATAGATAAGCTCGTTATCGAGAAAGAGCTTCATTTCGCACTCTTCCTCAAGGTCTATATCGCCGAATTTACTGATAGGCTCGGCATTGAAGTAGACATTGTATGAAGCGTCCTCTCTGAGGTTCATTATCTGTATATTCTTCTTATAAACCTCGCCGACGGTCATATTTTCCACTTCAAAGCAATACTCGTTGTTGGCGCTTATAGAGCGCCCCTTATCGTCGAGCACGACCAGCTTATCGGGCAGACCCGCAACGGTAGCGGGGCTCAGCTCATCGGCGCTGACAGACAGCCCCGTACAAAGGACAGACACTGCCGCAAGCAAAACAGCTATTAAATTTTTCACCGTTTTTGGCATACGGCAGTGCCTCCTTCAATCTGAAATCAAATGACATAAGTCATTTTATGGTATCATGATATTATTTGC
>CACWNZ010000266.1 GCA_902762335.1 uncultured Ruminococcus sp.
GAGCTTCCGCCGTGGCCATGATTGAACAGACCGGCTGTGACGGTGTCATGGTCGGACGTGCCGCGCAGGGAAATCCCTGGGTGTTCAGCGAGATCCGCGCGGCCTTGTCGGGTGAGCCGGATTATAAAGAGGGAGATTTTGCTCCTGACAGAAAGACCAAGGCGGAAGTAATACGCCGCCATCTCCTCGGCCTCTGTGAGGACCTCGGGGAGAAGACGGGCGTAAAAGAAATGCGTTCGCAGATTGCCTGTTATCTAAAGGGCGGGCGCGGTACGGCGGAGATCAAGAACCGTCTGATGACCGCCGCAACGGTCACCGAAGTGGAAGCGCTTCTGGAAGAGTACTGTTCTGCAGAATAAGTACAGCCCAATTCGAATAGTTGTTTCATCAGTGCTGGCTTATAGATATTAGAAGTGAGAATAATATCTTTCTCAATAGCAGGGGCTACAAGAGATTCTTTGATATCTTCATAGGACGGGTAAGCATACGCTTAAGGAAATACACTATTCCCGTTGCAAGTATCACTAACAGACCTGCGGCTATCTCCGGCGCGAAGGAGGCAAGATTTGCAGGGTCGGAGAGCACCGAGTTCGTTATGTCTATAGATTCAGAGATGAGTATATGCCCGCCGTCGCGTTCTATGCCTATAGCCGTTTCAAGCACCATAGCGGCATATTCCGACAGAACGAATATGACCGACGAGATCGCCGCGCAGATAACGCCGCTCTTTTTGGTAGCTCTTTTGCCCGTCACGACGAAGCCGCAGAAGCAAAGCACTATTATAAATATGCTCCACACGCCCTTTAGCGGGCAAAGCTGGTACATCAGTATATTCATCATAGCGCCGAGCGTTGCGCCGAACACCGCCCCGACTATGCCGGCTGCCATGTGCTGCTGCTTTTTTTCAAACAGATCGCGGCGTTTTTCGTAGAGTCTTCTTTTTCTGCCAACGCAGGCGTCGCATATAGGCATCATCTCGCTGCCGACGACGTAAACGCCCGTTTTTCTTTGTCTTGAGCAAACGCGGCATATAGGCGCAAGTCTTTCGCTTTTGCACAGCACGGTTATAAGATGCACCACCGCCCTGAGCTGCTCCTTATCTATATCGGAATCTATCGTTTTTTTCAGCTCCATGCTGATATAGGTTTTTTTGAAGCTGTACTTTACTATATAGTCCTTATGTTCGTCGTGAAAGTCGTTTAGCTCCTCAAGCACGCTGAGGATATCCTCGGTGCTTTTAGGCGTACAGCCGAGCCTCAGGGTATATCTGTTCTCGGAAATCCCGAAACCGATAAGGCAATGGAAGCCCATAAAGGTATTGAACGCCGTTTTCGATTTTTCGTTATAGCGATATCCCATTACTATCATAAATTCCTGAAATTCGCTCTCCGTCAACACCTTCACCTTCCTTTCCCGATTCATCGCCATTCATTGTATCACATCCTTCCCCGTTTTTCAACCCCGGGAGCGGAGGCTCGCCGCCGACCACAATTATTCACTATTCATTATTCATTTCTTCTGCCTGTGCTGCATTTCCGTATTAAAAAATAAAAATTTTCTGTAACAAAACAGGCTGACAGGGTACTAATATATAAAGAAATAAACGTCCGTGAGCCTTCGGCATGAAGATCAGCAGAATGCTATCATCATGACCTTTTGTCAAACAGCAAACTCTCAGATCTTCGATATTTGTAAGGATAAGCGGTTGTATTATCACATTAATTCTGATACAATAGTTATAAGAACAAAATGTGACACCGCATACACCCTCAAAGCCGTTAGCCCACAGACGTTATAAACCATCGATATAAGGGCAGTACCTTGTATCGCCGACACAAGAAAGGATGATGCTTATGAAAAAATCAATGATTGCGGTTATCATAGGTACGGCAGGCGTACTTGCGGCGACCGCCGCAATAAGCGCGGCGGCGATTACGGCGAACAATAACAAAAATGACGACACAAAAGAAGCTCCCGTTTCAGAGGTTTCTCAGGCGGCTGAAAGCTCAGCACCGGGCGAATTAGCTTTACCCGAGGATAAGGAAACAATACGCGCCGAGATCAAGAAAGAGCTCAGCGATAAGCGTGCGCAGCTTTGTTCGGAGATGATGACGGACGGCAAGGAGCACGAAAGTATTACCCGGGATGCCGAAGAGCAGGTAGGTATATGGCAGATAAACGAGGCTGCTGCCATTGCAAAAAAATATAAGATGCTTGACGATGATTTTACTTTTGCAGATATCATTGAAAACGCGGAATGCATGAGGGCTGCCGTAGATCTGCTGAACAGCTCGGAGCGCATTACGCTGAGAGAAAGAGTATTTCTTGAAATATATCTTGAAGATAACTACTCCGCGCTCGAGTGGGTCGAGGGGGCAGAAAAGTTAGCGCAGGATATTGAAAACACCGTTCAGATCCCCTACGGCAGAAGCATAATAGATGACATGAAGAAAAACGCTCACTTAGCCGCCGACCATATTAGCCGCCCCTATCAGGAGAAAAGCTGACGGAACGGCTCGGCACAAGAAAGGATGATGCTTATGAAAAAATCAATGATTGCAGTTATCATAGGCACGGCAGGCGTACTTGCGGCAACCGCTGCGAT
>CACWNZ010000267.1 GCA_902762335.1 uncultured Ruminococcus sp.
GGATATAGCTGCACTCGACGATCTGATCTACTGCGTGGCTGTGCTCCTCACGAAAGCTGACGATGCTATCCGAATCGAGCCTTTCGCGGGTAGTATGCAAATAAACCGTATCATCGGGAAAGCTCATCGCCGCAAGAGCGCCCAGCGCGGTAGCCGTCTCGGCAAAGCCGATTATAAGCCTTGCATCAGGCGCTCTCTCGAGCAGAAGCTGCCCGAGAGATGCCGCCAATTCGCAGGTAAGCGCCGGGGATACGGGTATATGCTTGCCCTGAAGCGGATCTACTATAAGGTAGCCCCTCTTGGTGTTATTTATCCGTCTTGCAAGCCTTATTACGTCCTGTTCGTTATACTTCTTCATGTTTTTTCCTGCCTTTTCAGTTCAGAATAAGCGGCATTTCTATGTAGGATACAGTCTTGTCCACACCCGAGATGCTCCATTCCTTATCAATGCCGAACAGCTTGTTTATTGCGATATCAAGTATATTTATATTCTCCGCTGCGCAGGACATCTGTAAGCCGCCCGACATTCTTGTGTTTATCTCAAGAAAATACGGTACGTCGTCAAGATATTTGAACTGAATATTGAACGGACATTCAAGCTGACAGTTATCGATCATATCATCGCACATTTTAAGTATGGAGCTGTCGTAGACTATCTTTTCGGCGCGGCCCGATGATTTCACTCTCGGTATCATTATCCTGCCGCTGTTCGTTACAAGGCAGTCTATACTCAGCTCGTTGCCGGGCAGATAGGGCATTACGATGAGCGGCTCGCATTCCTCTGCTTCGGAAAGCGCCCTGAAGGCATCGTCAAAGGTCATTCGTGTGCTTTGCGGCATGAACAGCGCCTTATAGCCCGTGCGGGAATTATCGATCAGTCTGAAGCTCCTGCCGCCCTCGTCGCGCTCGAACTTGAAGCAGATCTGTCTGTATTTTTCCCGAAGCTCCTCATAAGCCATTCTGAAGCCCCCGGCATTTGTGACAAGGCGGTATTCGGGTATATGTACACTGTCTATACCGCTGAACCTTTCATAAGCCCTGATCTTATAATTCAGGTCTACAAGCTTATCGTAGTCATCGACCAAGACCCTGACACCCATAGCTTCAAATTCGCTCTTTCTTTTGCTGACCGCCAGCATCTGTCTGCGGGGAATAAATACCTCGACACCGTGCTCTCTGCAGAACTCAAGGCAATAGTCCGCATAGGCATCGCCGTCAAGTGCGGGCTCGGTATAGAACTCGTCGCAGACAAGCTTATATACTGCGGCGGATCGCTGATTAGTGCCTATCACATAGTAATCCCCCTCCGCCTTGAGAAGCTCTATGAGCTTATATATCGTACTGAACCAATGATTAAACCATACTCTTATCATAATTGCCTCACAAAATCATACTTTCCATACCACATAAAAACAGAGCAGAAATCTTTTCCGGAATTTCCGCTCTGTTTTTTTATTGCTTTTTAAGCGCCTGCTTATCTGAATCTGTTAAGGAGCTCGCCTACGCTGTTGTCCTTTGTAGGCTGTCCTATAGCGTTGAACTTCCATGCGCCGTTATAGCGGTATATCTCGCCAAAGACCATAGCCGTCATATCCTGATAGTGCTCGTCAAGGTTATACCTGCACATTTCAACGCCCTTGTCGTCAGAGATCCTGATATAGGCGTTCTGGAGCATACCGAAGTGCTGACCTCTCTCGCGCGCCTTGTAGATGTTTACTACGAAGATTATCTTGTCGTAAACAGCGGGGAGCTTGTCAAGCTCAACTATGATCTGCTCGGCATCGCCCGTGCCTGCGCCCGTGAGGTTATCGCCGAGGTGCTGTACCGTGCGGCTTTCGTGCGTAAGATTGTTAAAATATACTACGTCAGAGGTGCTTACGACCTTGCCGCCCTGACAAAGAAAGGCAGATGCGTCACAGTCGATCTCCTCGGGCTTTTTCTTGAGGAAGAAGCCCTTTGTGAGCTTTGCCTCGTCCCAGCCGAGACCGACGATTACCTTTGTAAGAGAGCCGCCGCTTGACTTGCGAAGCTCGACCTTCTGACCCTTTTGCAAATTAACTGCCATAAAATCACCCTTTCAGCACGGCGCAGATAATTATACGTTTACGCCGAAGTTCTGGCAGAGAGCGTAAAGACCGCCGCTGAAGCCGCTGCCGATAGCGTTGAACTTCCACTCGTTGTTGTAGCGATAGATCTCGCCGACTACGACTGCAGTCTCAACCGAGAAGTCCTCGCCGAGGTCATAGCGGATGATCTCCTGACCCGTGACCTGATCCATGATATGGATATAAGCGTTGCTTACCTGACCGAAGTTCTGATGACGGGTGTCTGCATCATAGATAGTAACGGTGAAAGCGATCCTGCTGATGTTTGCCGGTACAAGACCGAGATCTACGTTGATGACCTCGTCGTCGCCCTCGCCCGAGCCTGTGGTGTTGTCGCCCGTATGGGTAACGCAGCCTGAAGCGTGCTTAACGTTGCCGTAGAAGATGAAGTCCTGATCGTTGAACACCTTGCCGCTGTCGCCGCAGAGGAAAGCAGATGCATCAAGGTCAAAATCAAAGCCGCCGTCATACTTGTTTGTGTCCCAGCCGAGACC
>CACWNZ010000268.1 GCA_902762335.1 uncultured Ruminococcus sp.
AAGCACCTTCTGAGTATAGCCGCCAAGCTCAAGCTCAACCACCTCGGATATCTCGTTGCCCTCGATCACTGCTTTTCTTTCCTTGTTCATAACTGCTCCTCCGTTTCTTTAATAAACCTCTTGTACCATTCTGCGGTAAATTCAAGAAGGTCACGCCCGAAGCGCGCCGAGGCGTACTGATAATATATCACGTCCCTTGCCTCCTGCGACAGAGCGCCCTTAAGCATTTCCTCAGCCTCGGCGCAGATCATTCCGAGAGCTGCAAGCTGTTCATCTGTCGATGAGATATAGCTCTCAAGAACGCTGCGCCTGTTTTCTTTATCTCCGAGTCCTAAGAAATACAGCTTAGTAAGCTCGGGACACCTGAGATCGATAGATCCTATCGGACGGTTTACCCAGCTTCCGAAATACCGTCTGCCCTCGTCGGTGATAGAATATATCCTTCTGCCCCGACCGTTTTCTTCTTTGTCCGATGAGGTTATATACCCGTTGCTCATAAGCTTCTTCAGTGCTGTCTGTATGCTGCCCGTGCTGCTGCTGTACATCAGCTCAAGCCCGTTATCTATGCGCTTTCTTAGCTGATAGATAGTCCTGCTGCTGAGTATCAGCAGACCGAGTATCATGTATTCCACAGTCGTTCCTCCATTGTTACTATTAGTAACATTATAATAGCATATGATAACCGGCTTGTCAACACAAAATACACACGAACACTAATTTTTTCTTATAACCACGCTTATATTTAACTTTCCGTTTTATTCGGGGCAAAAAATAAACTATGCGTTAAGTCAGTAAAAGCATACTTGATATATTCGGGAATCTATTGTTTGATAATCAGCTTCATAGGCTGTATAATAAGGTCAAAGAGAAAAAACGAATACCCACGACGACAACAAAAAAAGGAGGAGCATTATGAAAACAAAAAGAATACTTGCGGCTATCCTTTCGGCGGTCTTCTGCCTTACTGTGGCGGCAGGCTGCGGCAGCACACAGAATGATCAGAGCAATACAAGCGGACAGAGCGAGCAGTCGGTGAGCGCAGCAGGCTCCGAGACCGAAAACAGCGGCGATACGGATAAGAACAGCACGGAGCAGAGCGGTGAGAAAACCGACACGGAAAACAGCAAGGAACCCGAAAGCTCTCAGGCAGAATCAAGCGTTCATACCCTTTATATAAGGGACCAGGGGAAAAACGCCGAGATCAAAGCCACCTTCTTCAATACTCTCAGCGGCGCAAGCGAAGACGTAAACATGAACAAGACCGGCGAAGAAGGCGACTGCTTCATCTATACCTGCGACGGCGACACGGATAAATACAACATGGTACACCTGACCTACGGGGATATCACATCAAGAGACATTGCCTTCAACAAATGCGTGGGCGGCTGGTACCTGTGGAACGATGAGCTTCTCCCCTGCGCACAGGGCAAGGAGCCGAACTACACCCCGAAATACGAGACCAAGGTATTCCAGTTTGACGGATATGACGTGAAAACATATATCTGGACGCCCGATAATTACGATGCTTCCTCGGCTGACAAATACTCCACCGTTTACGTTCTTGACGGTCAGACCGTTCTTTCCACAGAGATCTCGGGCGACGTACAGTGCTGGAACGTTGCCGAGTCCGTTGACAGCATGATGTCCGTTACAGATAACAAAGCGATACTTGTTGCCGTTGAAACAGATGCTCACCGCAGTGATATGCTTATCCCCGATCTCGGCGAAATAGACCCCAACATGATAAAGTCCGAGAAGAGATGTGTCGCATTTGCGGATTTTCTCAGCGACACAGTGTTTCCCTACATCGAGCAAAGCTATAACGTCTACACCGATGCGATACACAATTCAATTTCGGGCAGCTCGCTGGGCGGACTTGCTTCCTTCATCATAGCAATGGAGCACCCCGAGAAATTCGGCACAGCAGGCGTTCTTTCGCCCTCCTTCCAGGTTTATTCCGAGGAGACCTGGGTAAAATATCTCAACGAAAAGACCTTCAGCGAAAGCTCACCCTTCCTCTATTTCTATGCCGGCAGATACAGCGGCGACAACGGCGATGTTGGCTCTATGGTATACAACAACATCATAAAGACGAATTATCCCAAGGACAAGCTCGTCTTTGAAAAATACGAGAGCGGCACTCATAATATCCCCTATTGGAGATGTATCTACCCCGAATTCCTTGAGGCGGCATTTATGCAGAAGGTCTCCGCGCTCGAATGCGCCGTTCCTGTGGTTTACAACGATACCACACTCGATCCCAATCTGGCAAATCTGCCCGAGAGCCTTCCCGAGGATGCAAGCATGTCACCCGAGGACGACCCCAGACCCGAGGAGATAAAGTATTATCTCTTCTATGACAACAGCGAGACCAAGTGGGACAGCGTATGGGCTTATTGGTGGCCCTCATCGAATGAGCCTCCGAAAAACGTCATAACCAAAGAGCCCTACGGAGCTCAATGGCCCGGACTTGAAATGGAGCGTATAGAAGGCACGGACATATACAGGATAGTAGCTCCCATTGATGCAGGAAACATCATCTTCAACTCAGGCGTACCGGATTCAGAGGTCATGA
>CACWNZ010000269.1 GCA_902762335.1 uncultured Ruminococcus sp.
TTCATAGGTCATCCCTCATTGTAAATTTTTCCTTGAGCACAAGGTATTCGTCAAGGATATCATCGAATTGATGGTACTTGAATACCGTACGGACCTTATCGACGTGATATTGCTTGATGTTGTCGGTATGCGGATAGGGGAGCCAGAAAAGACGCTTGGAGAAATGCCGCACTATTGTATGCTTATGCAGGAATTTCTGATCGTTGTATTTCTGCGGCAGCAGCTTTCTTCTTGTGGTAGAACGGATAAGAGCGCTCTGGTCGGCAAAGGTGAGCTTTCTTTTTCTTATCCAGCCCCTTGCGGCGCTGAAGAGCCGTGTCTCGCGGCAGTATTTCATATTGAAAAGCAGCACGCCCGCGTTGATATAGTGCGGGTGGATAAGGTATTTGCCGTAGTGGTCGGGCGCGGCGGCATATTCGTAGCCCTCAAGGTCGATATCCCATAAAAGCCTGACGTCACGGTTGAACATGATATCCGTATCAAGATAGAGCAGCTTGTCGGGTATACCTTCGATGAGATCGGCGAAGAGCCTTATAAGAGTATAGGGCGAGCAGTAGGCGTTCTCGTTGGGACAGCCCGAAAAATATTTTTTATAATATGAGGTCACGTCATACAGCACCGCTCTGCTCTCCGGATTATAGCTCTTAAGCACCTCTTCAAGAAAGGCGACCTGTTTTTCGCTGATCGGAACGTATTTGGGATCGCGCTCCGACAGGTCCATCGTAAACAGGTGCAGGGTGAAGGGCTGAGTGGTTTTTGTTCTTTTGAGTACGGAAAGCATACAGGTCAGAACTCCGTCAAAAACTCCGTCGTTTCCGCAAAAAAGCAGGTCAATCATTTTCAGCCTCCCTCTTTATGTATCGTATCTGAACGTGGGTGGAGAGCTTTGCGCGCTCCTTCATAGCGTTGTAAACTCTTTCGCGCAGATCGTGCTTTCTCATGCGCGGCGGCAGCTCGTGGTCGGGATAGAACGGACCGTCGATATAGGTGATTATCTTCGGCTCTCTGCCGTGCCTGCGCTTGTGGTAGGTATTGGTAAAGCAGTACACGGGGGCGTCAAGCTTTGCGGGATAGCTGAAGGACGTATCGGGGAAGGGTCTTATACCGGTATAATAGGGCCAGATATGCGCCTCGGGATAGACTACCACGGTATGCTTACGCTGAATGTGCGTTTCTATCGCCTTAAGGAAATTCCTGTAGGCGCCCTTGTCATCGGGCAGAGGAAGCGCGCCTAAGGACGGCGTCACCTTGCCGAGCATGGGCATGGATACGTTATTGGGGTGGACTATTATATAGTCGTGCCTCGGGAAATTCAGCATATTGGGTATAAACGGGTCGCCGACTATCTGGGTATGGTTGCCGTACATGAAATAGCCCTTGTCCTTACATTCTCTGAACGCCTTTCTGCCCACTATTTTGTGGTGGAACTTGAACTTGACGTAGCAGAACGCAATAGGCGTGGCGACGATCCTGTACCAGAAGAAATGCGTGAATTTCTTGAAAAGGCTGTCGTGTATATAGACGTAGTTTTCGTCTATTTTTATCGGCTCTATCTGAGCCGTTGAGAACTCGTCGTTAAGCTCGTCGGTGTAATAGATAACCTTTCTGTCGTCCATTTTTCCTCCCTCACTGATAGTCCGCTCAAAAGGGGGATCCCCCGGGATCACGGACAAGCTGAGCTTCATGGGCTTGAACAAAGATACTTATCAAAGTATTATCCAATATAAAATTATACCTACTAATAAATCGTATGTCAATATAATATGACGAATTGTGCGAGAATTTCTCCGAAAGCGGCGCACTCCGACAAGGGGCGAGCCGGGGCATAATAAACGAGCCGAAGCCCGTAAAAAGCTGCTGCGGATCAAAGCGGGCAAATCTATTACCGGTTAGTGTAAAATAATTCCGGGAGTTTTCCGGATCGTTGTTTTTCAGGATCCTACAGTTATGAAATAACGGAATGTCACCAACGGTGATCCAAGGACCCGGCGCATAAGAAAGCAGTGAAAACTAAATTGGTACCGGCGCTCGCCGTTTTTTTCAATAAACTATTGACAAACCGGATTTTTTGGTATAAAATGACCTTAAACCGTTGAGGAAGAGTAAGTAAGCTTTGTCACTTCTTTCAAAGAGAGCTGTGTATGGTGAGATGCAGCAAAGAACATAAAGCCGAATGGACTTCTGAGGGCGAGCGGAAACGGAAACGACCGGAGTATGCAAGACGGGCAGACCTCCCGTAACAGGGGTCGGCGTATGAAGTACGCATGAGAGGATGCTCATAAGAGCATCAAGCAGGGTGGCACCGCAGGTTATCAATACCTGTCCCGGCAATGAGTCGGGACGGGTTTATTTTTTTCATAGGAGAGCATTATTATGATACTTACAAGACTATGGCGGTGCTGACCGCCGACAGTATTTTTTTCAAACCCCTCAGCATAACAAAGCTTCTAAAATACAAATAATATAAAAAAGGAGAAGATCACAATGAGCGAAAACAAGATCCCCTACAAAATCTATCTTGGAGAAAACGAGATACCCGAAGCATGGTACAATATGCGGGCTGATATGAAGAA
>CACWNZ010000270.1 GCA_902762335.1 uncultured Ruminococcus sp.
AATACTTCTTTCGTGTAAGAATATTTCAGGGCTCCGTACAAAAAAACGGAGTTCCTTTATGCTATAATTAAATTAGACGGTAAAGTTAAGCTCAACGCCCGAACGGTTTATCGCGCTGAGAATGCTCCTGACCGACGCCTTGAAGATACCGTGCGAAATGCCCACGCCGTATATCTTTCTCCCGTCGGGAGTTCTGAGCTGAACGAATGCTATTGCCCTTGAATCCGAGCCCTGAGAGATAGAGTCCTCGCTGTAGGACAGGAAATCAAAGCCCTTAACCCCTATCGTCTTCAGCGCCTTGAAGAAGGCGTCTATAGGACCGTTGCCCTCGCCGTATATCTCTACGTCGCGATCCTCTTTTACGAGGTGTATAGTACCCTTGAAGGTCGCCCTTTCGTGATCGTAGTTCGTTATAACGTGCTTTACGAGCCACAGCTTCTGCTCTATGTCGATATAGTTCCTGTTGAACACGTCCATGAGCTCCTGCGGCGAAAGCTCTCTGCCCACCCTGTCACATTCCGCCTTGACGAGAGCGCCGAATTCGGGGTGCATAGCCTTGGGGAGATCATAGCCGAACACGGTCTGCATTATGAACGCCGCGCCGCCCTTGCCCGACTGCGAATTTATGCGAATTATCGGCTCGTACTGTCTGCCAACATCTGCGGGATCTATCGGAAGATAGGGTATCTCCCACTTCTCGCTGTTGTGCTCCCTTGCGTAGGTCAGACCCTTGTTGATAGCGTCCTGATGTGAGCCCGAAAAGGCTGTGAATACGAGATCTCCCGCATAGGGCTGGCGCTCGCCTATCCTCATCTTGGTGCAGCGCTCGTATATCTCACGGTACCTCGGCAAATCGCTGAAATCAAGCTCGGGGTCAACGCCCTGGGTATACATATTCAGACCCACGGTGACTATATCAAGATTGCCCGTGCGCTCGCCGTTGCCGAACAGAGTTCCCTCTATCCTGTCGGCGCCCGCAAGCAGACCCAGCTCTGCGCAGGCAACGCCCGTACCCCTGTCGTTGTGCGGGTGCAGACTGATGATAGCCGATTCCCTGTTTCTGAGGTGCTTTATGAAATATTCTATCTGGTCGGCGTAGGTATTGGGGGTACACATCTCAACGGTATTGGGCAGGTTGAGTATTATCGGCTCCTCGGGTGTCGGCTCAAAGACGTCCATTACTGCCTGACATATCCTTACGGAATTGTCTATCTCAGTTCCCGAAAAGCTCTCGGGAGAATACTCTATTCGGAACTTCGTATCGCCCTCGTAGCCGTCTATAAGCTCCTTTATGAGCTTTGCGCCCTCTACGGCTATATCGATTATGCCGTCCATATCTTTTTTGAACACTACCTTGCGCTGGAGCGTTGACGTGGAATTATAGAAATGCACTATAACGTTCTTTGCGCCCTTGACCGCCTCAAAGGTCTTTCTTATAAGATGCTCTCTCGCCTGAACGAGCACCTGTATGGTCACGTCGTCGGGGATATGTCCGCCGTCTATAAGCTCGCGGCATATCTCATACTCCGTCTCCGATGCCGACGGAAAGCCTATTTCTATCTCCTTGAACCCCATTTCGCACAGTGCGTGGAAGAATTCCAGCTTCTGCTCAAGGTTCATCGGGTCCACGAGTGCCTGATTGCCGTCACGGAGATCCACCGAGCACCACACCGGCGCCTTTGTTATCGTTTTATCGGGCCATTCCCTTTTCTCCATTCTGATCTGCTCAAAGGGAACGTACTTTTTGAAACCCTTTTCCATTTCTGTTACCTCCTGAAAAATTTTTAAAACCAACAAAAAAGCCGCCCCGTTCATATAAATGAACATGGGGCGGGCATAAAGCTCGCGGTACCACCCAATTTCAGATGCACTGCATCCCTCGGTCAGCCTCAAACAAGGCCTCGGCTCATAACGGTGCCAGCCGTTCCGCCTTACTTAAGATTCGGGCGGAAAGCTCAGGAACGAGCTATACATACCATACCTGACGCTGCCTTACACCTGCCGGCAGCTCTCTTTGCCCGGGAAACGGTATCTTCTTTTCCTTCTCAGCTTTTTATCGGTTTTGTTACATCTCATTATAATATCACTCCCCGCTTTTGTCAAGCGGAAAAGAAATAAATAATAAAGAATAACGAATAATGAAGAAATAATAATTCCGGTCGCCCCTTCGGGCATTATAGTAAGGTCTTGAAGAAGGTCAGCCTCATACCAATGAGAAAGCTGCAGATGTGCGGCATATCGGGTACGCGGTTCAGCAGGCACGGAAAGTAAGATAGAACGAAGAACTCAAAGTTCATAAGAAAACAGCCGGAAAGCGCGGCTCCTGCCGCGCGGCGGCGGGAACAGTACCATGCGGCGCTAAAGCGCCGCCCGTGCCGGATGCCGCGGGCATGAAGCAACGACCCAAGAAAAAACTGCGCCGCGAACACGACTGCGCAGGCACTGCGCCGCCGGCGTCAGCTGATCAGTTCAAAGCGGGGGACTTCTTTGCCGTCAACGTTGACGTACTGATAGAAAATGGCAGAGGGTCTTGCCCAGATGCCGCCGTCACCGT
>CACWNZ010000271.1 GCA_902762335.1 uncultured Ruminococcus sp.
TCGAGACGCTCAGGGACACCAAGCCCGCAAAGCCCGCCGAGACCTACAGTGACGACTACGGCGTAAGCGATGCCGACGTTGCTCCCTCGCGTTCAAGAACGGCGGTCAAGTGGATAATCGCCCTTGTAAGCATTCTCGTGCTTGCCGCGTTCATCTTCTTCTTTGTGCTGATAGTTCAGAACATCGCCAAGAAGAGCGAGATAGAGACGGTAGACGTGCCGAACTTTGTCGGCATGAATATAGACGAGGTAAAGAGCAACAAGAGCTATAAGTTCAATTTCATCGTACTCGATACGAACGAGGGTACTACGGTAAATTCGGTAGTTGCGCAGTCGCCCGAGTCGGGTACCAAGAAAATAAAGGAAAACGCGACCATAAAGCTCACCGTATACACCAACAAAAAGAAGGTAGAGGTCCCCAAGGTAAAGAACTATCTTGAGCAGAAGGCTATAGAGAAGCTTGCCGACAAGGGCTTCAACTCCTATGACGTTCAGAGAGTATACAGCACAGACGTTGCAAAAGGCTATGTTATCGACTGCTCGCCGCAGGAGGGTACCGACCAATACCCCGATACCACTCTCACGCTTATAGTAAGCAACGGTCCCGCGCCCGAAACAATAGAGATACCGAGCGTAACGGGCAAGTCTTTCGATAAGGCAAAGGCGGATCTTGAGGCTCTCGGCTTCAAGACAGAGAAGGCAATGGTGGCAAGCAATCTTGAGGCAGGCACGGTAATAGGCACAGACCCGCTTGCAGGCAACAAGATAACCAAGAGAAAGATCACCATTCAGGTAAGCGACGGCAGCAAGATAAGAAAGTCTCTCGACTATGACGTTGATCTGCCCGCAGAGGAATACGGCGAGCTGAGCATTAAGGTGATACAGAACGAGAACAACGGCAAGAATACCGTTCTCAGCGAGGTAAACGGCGTAATTCCCGGCGAGGGCAATAAGGTCACTATACACCTTGAGCCCGACGGCGCAGTCAACGACCAGAAGCAGATAACCGTTATGGTAGACGGCAAGAGATACGAGACACTCGTGTTCGACTTCAAGGAGCAGGCTGTCAAGAGGACCTATATCGATACGGAATATCAGATCAAGCAGCCCAGCTACATGGACGATAAGATAGCGGCGTATGATGAGCTTCAGAACTACGTTGACTATTCCGTATACAGCCTGCACGATGCAAAGAACAACAAGAAGATCGTGGATAAGACTATAGAGCCATACGGAAAGTATGACGAAAAGACAAAGAAGTATTCGGGTCTTATATTCGATGCAAGGTCTATCAAGGAGATCAACGAGCTCGTACAGCAGGCAAAGGACGAGATAGACGATGCGCTCGGTCTTAACGAGCCCTCTGAAGAGCCTTCCGACGAATCCTCCGATGAGTCGTCCGATGAGTCCTCCGACGAATCCTCCGATGAGTCCTCTGATGAGTCCTCCGATGAGTCCTCCGATGAATCGTCCGATGAGTCCTCCGATGAGTCCTCCGATGAATCATCTGAGGATGAGCCCTCCGAGGATGAGTCCTCCGAGGACGAGGAGCCCGAGGAAGAGCCCGAGGACTGACGGCAGAATATGGAAAAATTAACAGGACTGATAATCAAGGCTATCAGCGGTTTCTATTATATTGAAGCCGCTGATGCGCTTTATGAATGCAAGGCAAGGGGAGTTTTCAGAAAAAAGGGCATAAGCCCCGCCGTAGGCGACAGAGCGGAGATAACCGTGCTTGATGACGGCACTGCTTCCGTGGATCAGATACTTCCGAGAAGGAATTATATTATAAGACCCCCGCTTGCAAACCTTGACAGGCTTTTTATAGTATCGTCTGTTTCCGAGCCCACACCGAGTACGCTGATAATAGACAAGATCACTGCCGTAGCAGTAGAAAAGGGAATAGAGCCTGTTGTGGTATTCACAAAGTCGGACCTTGCCGACTGCAGCGAGCTTTTATCGATATACAGCCGCGCGGGGATAAAGGCGCTTTCCTACAGTATTCATTCCCCTGCGGATAAGCAGGAGCTCATTTCGCTGCTTGAGGGAAAAATATCCGCTTTTACGGGCAACACGGGCGTGGGCAAGTCCTCTCTGCTCAATTCGCTCTTTCCGGAGCTTGAGATAGAAACTGCCGAGATAAGCAAAAAGCTGGGCAGGGGCAGGCATACCACGAGACACAGCATACTGTATAAGGTCGGCGGGGGCTACGTTGCGGATACCCCCGGCTTTTCTACCGTGGATATTGAGAGATAAAAAAAAATAAAAAAGGACGAGATAGCCTATTGCTTTCCCGAGTTCAGAGAGTATCTTACCGAATGCAGATTCACCACCTGTACGCATACCTGCGAAAAGGGCTGCGCCGTTATAGATGCGGTCAGAACAGGTGCTATTCCGCAGTCAAGACACAGCAGCTACAGGGCTATGTATGACGAGGTAAAGGATATTCCCGAATGGGAAATGAAAAAACGGCAGTCACAATAAAGGCGGGAAATATATGGCAGATAAACGCTGCGTTATAATCGGAGCATCTCCCGAAAA
>CACWNZ010000272.1 GCA_902762335.1 uncultured Ruminococcus sp.
GCCCCGGTTCTCTCAGGGCGGACATCTTGATCATTTCAGTGCATCTATGGCTGCTTTTATCATCTTTATCTTTTCGGCGTATTTTTCGGCGTTGGCTCTGACGTCGGCAACTACCTTTTCGGGCGCCTTCGCCATGAAGCTCTGATTGTTCAGCTTCTTTTCGTTGAAGGCGAGATCCTTCTCGGCGGCTTCAAGCTCCTTTGTAAGGCGCTTCAGCTCGGCTTCCTTGTCAACAAGCTCGTCAAGAGGAATGTATATCTTTGCATCGGCGGTAACTACCGTTACTGCGCCGTCTATATCGTAGCTTTCCGCTGTTTCAAGTTCGCTTGCGCTTGCAAGTCTTGTAAAGAAATGTCTGCCGTTCTCAAAGGGAGCCCTCTCCTTTGCGGCGATAAATACCTTCGCCTTTCTTGAGGGCGGAACGTTCATCTCCGCTCTGCGGGCGCGGATAGCCTTTATGGCGTCCATTACCATATTCATTTCCCTTGCCGCCTCGGGATAGCTCAGCCCCTCGTCGTATACGGGGAAGCTCTGAAGCATTATTGTCTCGCCCTCGTGGGGGAGAGCCTGCCACAGTTCCTCGGTGATGAACGGCATGAACGGGTGCAGAAGCTTGAGAGCCTTGTCAAGCACCCATACGAGTACCTGCCTTGCGCTCTGCGCAGTCTCGCCCTCGCTCTGCAGACGGGACTTCGTAAGCTCTATGTACCAATCGCACAGGCAGTCCCAGATGAAGTCGTAGAGCTTCTGGACGGCTATGCCGAGCTCGTATCTTTCAAGATTTTCCGTGACCTCTTTAGTTACGGTGTTCAGCGTAGAGACTATCCATTTGTCCTCTGCGGCAAGCTCTGCGGGCAACTCGTTCTTTACGTCATGACCCTCTATGTTCATGCGGATAAAGCGGGCGGCATTCCACAGCTTGTTGGCGAAGTTCCTGCTTGCGGTTATCTTCTCCTCGGAATATCTCATATCGTTGCCGGGTGCGTTGCCCGTAACGAGAGTAAGGCGGAGAGCGTCTGCACCGTACTTGCTTATTATCTCAAGCGGGTCTATGCCGTTGCCGAGGGACTTGCTCATCTTTCTGCCGAGAGAGTCTCTTACAAGACCGTGTATAAGCACGGTATCGAAGGGCGCCTTGCCCGTGTGCTCTATACCGCTGAACATCATTCGCATTACCCAGAAGGGAATGATGTCATAGCCCGTTACGAGAACGCTCGTCGGATAGAAATACTCCATTTCGGGCGTGTTGTCGGGCCAGCCGAGTGTGCTGAAGGGCCACAGTGCGGACGAGAACCAGGTGTCGAGAGTATCGGGATCCTGTCTCATCTTTTTGCCGCACTTCGGGCATACAGCCTCGTTTTCCTTAGTAACTACGGTCTCGCCGATCGCGGATATTCTCGAGCCAGTGGAAATAGGTCTTTTCAAAATGCGGGGGTATGAATTTTGTCGTGCCGTCCTTTACGGCATCTATAGCGGGACCTGCGAGGGTCTTCATCCTGACGAACCACTGCTTCGATACTCTCGGCTCTACGGTCGTTCCGCAGCGATAGCAGGTGCCTACGTTATGAGAGTAGTCCTCTATCTTTACAAGAGCGCCCTCTTCTTCAAGGTCTGCAACGATAGCCTTTCTTGCCTCGTATCTGTCCATGCCCGCATATTTGGGATAGTCCTCGTTTATCTTTGCATCGTCGGTCATCACGTTGATTATCGGCAGGTCATGTCTCAGACCCACCTCAAAGTCGTTGGGGTCGTGAGCGGGGGTGATCTTTACAACGCCCGTTCCGAAATCCATCTCAACGTAGTCGTCGGCGATGATCGGTATCTCACGGTGAACAAGGGGGAGAATGACGGTCTTGCCGACCATGTCCTTATATCTTTCGTCGTTGGGGTTAACGGCTACTGCGGTATCGCCGAGCAGAGTCTCGGGTCTTGTGGTGGCAAGGTTGATATAGCCGCTGCCGTCGCTGAGAGCATAGCGCAGATGCCAGAAATGACCCGCCTGCTCCTCATATTCTACCTCCGCATCAGAGATAGACGTAAGACAGTGGGGACACCAGTTGATTATCCTCTCACCTCTGTAAATTAGTCCCTTGTTATAGAGGTTTACGAAAACCTGCTTTACCGCTTTGTTGCAGCCCTCATCCATAGTGAAGCGCTCGCGCTCCCAATCGGGAGACGAGCCCATTTTTCTGAGCTGCTTTACAATCCTGCCGCCGTATTCCTTTTTCCACGCCCACGCGCGCTCAAGGAATTTCTCTCTGCCGATGTCCTCCTTGGTAACGCCATCCTTCTTCATAGCCTCAACTATCTTGGCCTCGGTAGCGATAGAAGCATGGTCGGTGCCGGGCAGCCACAGAGCGCTGTAGCCCTGCATTCTCTTGAAGCGGATAAGTATATCCTGAAGGGTGTTGTCAAGGGCGTGTCCCATGTGGAGCTGTCCCGTTATGTTCGGGGGCGGCATCATGATCGTGTAGGGCTTTTTGCTTTTGTCTATCTCGGCACGGAAAAAACCGCTTTCTTCCCAAAAGCGGTATATCCTGTCCTCGAATTCTCCCGGCGCATAGGCCTTTGCGAGTTCTTTTTCCATTTTCTTTTCCTCCGATCGAAAATACGTGCTTTTTTTCTGCTCCTTTGCGAAGCATCTCGATAAGATATTATCCCACTAAACGGCGGTTTTGTCAATAATCCGTGCAAAACAAAACGGGGAAAACCGAATCAACGGCTTCCCCGTGAATAATAAAGCGCATTACAGACCGACAGGGCTGAAGTTGATGAGCCAGAAAAAGAACAGACCTGCCGCTTCAAACAAAAAGCCCGTCATAAAGAGGAAAAACGAGCTGCCGCGATCCCTGTTGATAAGATAAAACTTTTTCGGGTCGTCAGGGTCTATCTTTATATCGAGCCTGTCGCCTGCCATGGGTATTCTGAAATTAGAATAACGGTAGGTGTCCATACGGTAAATATCTCCCCTGTATTGATAGTCTATCACAGGGGTGTAGATCGTTACCCTTGCTCCTTCGTTGTCTGTTGTATTTGAGGTGCGGACGTCCGTTACCACCGCCCGGGTATGCAGGGTGCATCTCTTTTTGTTTTTGACTTCGTTAAAGCCCGAGCAGAAGATGATTCCGCCGATGATGATGAACAGGACCGCTAAAAGGCTCGGGTAAATATTTGCCGATACCTTGTTGAAAATATACGGGAATACAAACCTCATTGCTACAAGGGTGGTGTTAATAATGACGAGCGGTATCAGCATGATAAGCAGCCTGCGCCGTCTTTTTTCGGGCGGCGCTGCGAAGAACGCGTAGGTCCCGAAGGCAAGCTGTATGGCGCCTGCGGCAAAGGTCCATTTTTCTCCGAAAAAGGCGGGGACTACCGTTAATATCATCGTTGCACAGAGCCAAATATACAATACGAGAAGAGCCTCTGGAGGGGAAGGGGGATTTCTTCTGCGGGCGTTGATCTGCCGTGTATGATCAAGCACTCTCTGTCCGCGCTCGTTGTAGTATATCGTGCATCCGCGCCTCTCGTCTCTGTAAGGCTCCTCGGTGTGCGTCTCTTCGCCTGATGCATACCGCGGTCTGTTCTGCTCTCCTGCAATGCCGCTGTGTGGATCAGGGCGGTTATACCGATCATAATTATTGTTCATTTGCATCACCTTATGTTAATTACCAGCCATATAACAGCTGTACCGCCAAAAAATAAAAAACTCCTAAACAGAATAGACCTCCGCCCAATAAACATGCGACTATCACTCGTTTTTTCATCTTGATGTCAGTGAAACGCTCAGGCTTGTCAGGGTCTATAT
>CACWNZ010000273.1 GCA_902762335.1 uncultured Ruminococcus sp.
TGCAGGCTGTAAAATACGGCGTTTCAAGGGGCGTTTTTTCAAACGAGGCGGGTCTCGGCACCTCACCGATAGTACATTCAGCCGCCGAAACGGACGACCCGTGCAGACAGGGCTATTGGGGAGTATTCCAGGTCTTTGTAGATACCATAGTTCTATGCACGCTTATGGCGCTGTGCATACTCACTGCCGACTGCGATATTTCCGGGCTTGACGGGATAAGGCTGAGCACTATCGCATTTGAAAAGGCTCTCGGAGGCGCGGGCGGAGTATTCATGTCGGCAGCTATAGCACTGTTCGCCTTCGGAACGCTTATCTCGTGGTCCTATTACGGCGAAAAGAGCCTTGAGTATCTGACGGGAGGAAGATTCATTACCTCATTCAGGCTTGTATATATATTGTTTATCTTTATCGGCTGTGTTACGAGTCTCTCGCTCGTGTGGGAAATATCCGATACTCTCAACGGAATAATGGCTATACCAAATATCGCGGCGCTTATCCTGCTATCGGGCAGGATAAAATACAGCGAGCTCATGCCTCTGACACAAAAGCCTACGAAATTATTTGAGGACAAAAAATCCTATTGACTTATACGGATATAAATCATAAAATAGAAGCAGGTAATTGCGGCTATTTACGGTCGCAAAAAAGCAATGAATAATACGGTCATGATCCTGCGCAGGGGGAAACAAAATGAAAAGGTCTGCTGTTTTTTTATCGATATTATCCGCAATGCTGCTGTCTGCATCTGCCTGCTCGATCAGAGCAGGCGGAGATGCCAAGACCGCATTTTCAGACGGCTCTTCAAAATACGAACAGGCTATTCCCGATAATATCACCGAGCCCTATCTTCCTTCCAAGGATCTTTTATCATCAAAAAATAGCCGGGACACAGAAAGCAGCAGCCCCGATGAATACAGCAGTCCTGAGAGTCAGCAGACCGTCTCTGACGAGGACAGCTATTCCGACAGCAGCGACTACGTCGTAATATCATATAACAGCAATGAGCCCGAGCCGAGCTATTATGAGAGCAGCGAGCCCGAGCCGAGCTATTATGAGAGCAGTGAGCCCGAGCCGAGCTATCCCGAGAGCAGCGATCCCGAGCAGAGCTATCCCGAGAGCAGCTATGAGGACGTATCGGAGCCGTTTGAGGAGAGCAGTTCAGAGCAGTCCGAGGAGGAAAGCAGTATGCCCGACATACCCGCCGACAACACCGATATGACAGAGATAAAGCCCATGCTTGACAGCTTTACTCTGATAATGAACGAGGATATAAACGCTGACGGATATATAATCCAATATTCCAAGAACAGGAGCTTCAGTCCCGAAAACACGGTCACTGTCAGCACGACCGAAACGACCTTCACGGCTGATAATTTACAGCAGGGCGAGGAATTCTTTGTAAGGTACTGCTCATACAAGTCCTTCGGACACAAAAACACCTATTCCGACTGGAGCAGCACCGGATACGTAAAGCTCAGAGAAATGACCACCGTTGACGGCGTGACCTACATTGATGGCGTTCTGATAGTCAACAAGACCTATTCCCTGCCCGCCGATTACGGCAGCGGACTGACGGATAAAACGATAACCGCCTTTAATGAGATGGTCTCTGCCGCCGCAGAGGACGGGATAACACTGTGGATCGTTTCGGGCTTCAGGAGCTATGAAACACAAAGGAACACATACAGCTACTTTGTCAGCGACAGAGGAGTTGAGCAGGCGGACAGGGCATCTGCGCGCCCGGGACATTCCGAGCATCAGACGGGTCTTGCCATTGACGTAAACACCACGAGCGACTATTTTGCCAATACTCCCGAAGCCGAATGGCTTAAGGAAAACTGCTATAAATACGGCTTTATTATCCGTTATCCCGAGGGAAAGGAAGAGATAACGGGCTACAAATACGAGCCGTGGCATATCAGATTCGTCGGAGAGGGCAAGGCGGAGAAAATAACAAAAAGCGGGCTGACTCTTGAGGAATACTACGGTATCACTTCAAAATATCAGGAACAGTAAAAATGGGCTGACGCGGGATAATTTCCGTGTCAGCCCCGTTTTATTATTCCTTTTTTTCGTCAGTATCGCCGCTGTGCCTTGCTTTGATTATCTGCTCAAGCTGCATTTTCGAGAAACGGTGCTTCTTTTTGCAGAAATGGCAGATAGCCTCGGCATAGCCCTTCTCATCGGCAAGAGAACGGACGTCGTCGTCGCTCAGCGTAGAGAAGGCGTCAATTATCTTGTCCCTGCTGCATGAGCAGGCATATCTCAGCGGAGTTTCGTCAAGTATCTCCACCTCAAAGCCCTTCAGAGCTGTCCTGCATATATCCTCCATGCTCATGCCCTTTGCAAGCATGGTAGTCATCGGCTCAAGCTCCATCACGTTCTTTTCGAGCTTATCGATAGTATCCTCGCCTCCACCCGGCAGAAGCTGAATAAGCAGACCGCCTGCAAGAAGTACCTGATGATCTTCCTTGTCAAGCAGAACGCCTAAAGCGCAAACGGTGGGTATCTGCT
>CACWNZ010000274.1 GCA_902762335.1 uncultured Ruminococcus sp.
TGAGGCTCTTGAGGGCAACCCCGTAACCATTCGTTTCCTCGATCCTCCTCTCCACGAGTTCGTTCCCACAGAGGAAGAGGACATCAAGAAGCTTGCTGAGGCTCAGGGCAAGACCGTTGAGCAGATCAAGGCTATCATAGATTCTCTCCACGAGTTCAACCCGATGATGGGTCACCGTGGCTGCCGTCTCGCCGTTACATACCCCGAGATCGCAAAGATGCAGACCTCTGCCGTTATCCGCGCTGCTATCAATGTTCAGAAGAAGCACCCGGATTGGAAGGTAGAGCCCGAGATCATGATCCCGCTCGTAGGCGAGGTCAAGGAGCTCAAGTTCGTTAAGGACGTTGTTGTTGCAACCGCTGATGCTGAGATCGCTGCTGCAGGCGCTGACCTCAAGTATGAAGTAGGTACTATGATCGAGATCCCGAGAGCTGCTCTTACGGCTGACGAGATCGCTAAGGAAGCTGAGTTCTTCTGCTTCGGCACGAACGACCTTACCCAGATGACCTTCGGCTTCAGCCGTGACGACTCCGGTAAGTTCCTTAAGGCATACTATGATGCAAAGATCTTCGAGAACGATCCGTTTGCTAAGCTTGATCAGACAGGCGTTGGCAAGCTCATGGAAATGGCTATCTCCCTCGGCAAGAAGGAGCGTCCCTCACTCCACTGCGGTATCTGCGGTGAGCACGGCGGCGATCCCGCTTCCGTTGAGTTCTGCCATAAGATCGGTCTTGACTACGTATCATGCTCTCCCTTCAGAGTACCGATCGCTCGTCTGGCTGCTGCTCAGGCTGCAATCGCTGACAAGTAATAATCTGTTTTTACACAACAGTTTCGGACTTCCGGCACCTTCGGTGTCGGAAGTCTTTTTCTGTTGACATTGCGCGGATAAATGTTAGAATTGTATTATATGATGATAATACCCGATAAGGATTGAAGCCCATGAGAAAAAAAACAATAACAGGCGCGTTTCTCTGTATTGCCGCCGCGCTGACCGTTTTTTCATCGTGCAGTGAAAGTAAGAGCGCGCAGGAGCATAAGAAGGACGTTTTTGCTATGGATACCTATATGTCGCTGAAGGTGTACGGAGAAAACGGAAAAGAGGCTCTTGATGCCGCGGAAAAAGAAATACAAAGACTTGAAGGGCTGTTCAGCGTGACGGACGGCAAAAGCGACGTTTCAAGGATAAATTTGCAGGGCTCGGCGCAGGTGTCAGAGGATACGGCGGAGCTTATCACGGCGGCTTTGGGTTATTGCAAAGAGACTGACGTCGCCCTCGATATAACAGTCTATCCCCTGCTGAAGGAATGGGGCTTTACAGCGGGAGAGTATCATATACCCGATGATGCGGTCATAGACGGTCTGCTGAGCAGCGTAGGCTATGACGGAGTGACTGTTTCGGATAGTACCGTTACGGTGCGTAAAGGCGGAGCTGTCGATCTCGGGGCTGTTGCAAAGGGCTATACGGGGGACAGGATATGCTCGCTGCTTAAAGAAAAGGGCATTGCTTCTGCACTGCTGAATCTCGGCGGGAATGTTCAGGCTGTGGGAAAGAAGCCCGATGGCAGCCCGTGGCGAGTTGGTATAGAGCACCCGCGCGATGCGGGAAGGGTAGTGTGTACTCTCAGCGTAGAGGATAAAGCCGTAGTGACCTCGGGGGATTACGAGAGATATTTCATAGGCGAGGACGGCAGGCGCTACTGTCATATAATAGACCCGGAAACCGGCAGACCCGCCGACAGCGGTCTTATATCCGTGACGGTGATAGGAGCGAGCGGCGTTGAATGCGATGCGCTGTCTACCGCGCTGTTCGTTATGGGCAGAGAAAGGGCTGAGAGCTTTCTTCAGACTCATGGAAATATAGACGCCGTGCTGATCGATAGGGATATGAAGATATATATGACCGAGGGTGCGGTCGCCTGTGCCGAAATGTCGGGGGAATACGAGAATACGGTGATAAAAAGGCAGTGACGAAATGAAGATAAACGCAAAAAAGCTTATAGTGCCCCTGTGTCTTGCGATAGTTATAGCGGGCTGTCTTGTATGGATCGCCTTGCAGAACTCGTGCGGCAAAGACGGGAACGCCGCAGAGGTAAGGGTATCGGACAGAGTTATCCTGCGGCTCCCGCTGGATAGGGATACGAAAAAGGAGATAAACGGCGCAAACGGCATAAGGCTGACCGTTGTTACGCATGAGGGAGGCGTATACGTGGAGAGCTCGGGCTGTCCCGATAAGATATGCGTTAATAAAGGGAAAATAACCTCTGTCGGAGATACGATAGTCTGCCTGCCCGCGCGGACGGTAATAGAGGTGGTCTGAGCGGGCAAGAAATTTGGAAACACCGCCGCTGTAGTAATTGACAAGATTATAGATTTGATGTAAAATAATTCTATGTATTGTGTACTCAGGCATTTTGAAAACCATACAGGAAAGGAAATTTGAAAATGATAACGTTTGAAACCAAAATAAGAGAGCAGACAGTAAGACTTTATTC
>CACWNZ010000275.1 GCA_902762335.1 uncultured Ruminococcus sp.
ATTTAATAAAAGACCTGTATGGCAGAGAATGATAATAGTCGCGGCAGGCGCGATAATGAATATCCTGTTCGGCTTCGTGCTCTGTATGATAATACTGATCCCGTCGGATAGATTTGCATCTACCCGCATAGCGCAGTTTGCCGACGTGTGCAACTCGTCGGAGTATCTTCAGCTCGGCGATGAGCTTCAGTCGATAAACGGCTACGGGATCTATACCTCGCTCGACCTTAATTTTGCCCTTGCTACGGCAAAGAACAACGATCTCAGCATTACGGTAAAAAGAAACGGCGAGAAGCTCACCTTTGACCATATCAAGCTGCCTACCACAAAAAACGAGGACGGCAGCGAGGTAATGCACCTTGATTTCCGGGTGGCGGCGATAGAAAACAACTTCGGCACGCTTTTGCAGCAGACCTTTTTGCAGACCTGTTCTACGGTGCGAATGATATGGGCGAGTCTCGGCGGGCTGCTGACGGGTCAGTTCGGACTGAACGAGGTATCGGGTCCTATAGGAATGACGTCCGCAATATCGCAGGTGACGGCATCGGGGCTTGAATCAAGCTTCTGGGACGGACTCAGCAACCTGATATTCATAATGATGGTGATATGCGTGAACCTGGGCGTTGTAAATCTTCTGCCCCTGCCTGCACTTGACGGCGGCAGACTTGTATTTCTGATAATAGAAGCGATAAGAAGAAAGCCCGTAAAGCCCGAGCACGAGGCGTGGGTACACGTTATCGGAATGGTGCTTCTGCTGCTGTTCATGGTAGTGATCTCGATTAATGACATAATACGCCTATTTACTTCTTAGGAGCTGATAACATGAAAAGAAGGGAAACAAAAAAGATAGCCGTCGGCAATATCTTTATCGGCGGCGATTCCGACATAACCGTACAGTCCATGCTCAACGTACCTGCCGCAGATATTGAGGGCAGCGTAAGGCAGGCGGAGGAGCTTGAAAGGGCAGGCTGTGATATTATCAGGATAGCCGTTCCCGATCTGAACGCGGTCAGGCTGATACCTGCAATCAAGGAAAAGGTCTCCGTTCCTATCGTTGCGGATATTCACTTTGACTATAGGATAGCCCTTGAATCGGCTGCGGCAGGGGTGGATAAAATAAGGATAAACCCCGGCAATATAGGCTCGGACGACAGGGTAAAGCTCGTTGCCGACGAATGCAGAAGAAGGAATATCCCCATAAGGATAGGCGTGAATTCCGGCTCGCTGGAGAAGAATATTCTTGAAAAATACGGCAGACCCACTCCCGAGGCGCTTTGCGAGAGCGCCCTCTATCATGCGTCCCTGCTTGAGAAATTCGATTTTGATAATATCGTCCTATCAATGAAGTCGTCTGACGTTGCATTTATGAAAAAGGCGTATGAGCTTGCCTCGGAGCGCTGTTCCTATCCTCTGCATCTTGGTGTTACCGAGGCGGGAACGGAGCGCATGGGCATAATAAAATCCGCAGCGGGAATAGGCAGCCTTCTGCTTGAGGGCATAGGCGATACTATCAGGGTATCGCTCACCGACGAGCCAGTAAAAGAGGTCTATGCCGCGAGGGATATTCTCAAGGCTATCGGTCTTGGCGGCAAGGGGATAAGATTTGTTTCCTGCCCTACCTGCGGAAGAACGAAGATAGACCTCATAGGTCTTGCAAAGCAGGCTGAGGAACTGCTGAGGGACTGCAAAAAGAATATCACGGTCGCTATAATGGGCTGCGCCGTAAACGGTCCCGGTGAAGCGAGAGAGGCCGACGTCGGCATAGCCGGCGGCAGCGGCGAGGGGCTTATCTTCAAAAAGGGAGAGATACTCCGTAAGGTCCCCGAGGATAAACTGCTTGAAGAACTGATAAAGGAAATAGAAAAGATGTAACGACCCTATTGATTAAGGAGAAATAAGTGAACAGGTTTTCTGATTTTTTTGGTAAATACCTTGACGTAAGCAAGCTTTCCGATAATATCAGAGAAAGCGACGTAGTCAACGTCAAGATAAATTCACAGACGCGCTCTATGGAGATATATGCAAGGCTTGCCGCTATAGAGCCTAAGGAAGAGCTTTTCAAGGCTGAAGGCATTATATGCGGCAGTATATTCGACCTCTTTCAGTGCCGTATCTATCCCGGATATCCCGCCGAGCTTTTTGATGAGGGCTATTATCCCGAGCTTGTAAAGGAGCTGAAAAGAAGGTACGCAAGTCTTAACGGCACTCTTAAGGATTCTACCGCGCGCTTTGTGGAAAACGATATAATAATCATGCTTCAGCACGGAGGAAAAAAGCTTCTCGTTGAGCAGGAGTACGACAAAAAGCTTTCCGCTTTGATAAAAGAGGAGTTCGGTCTGCACTACAATGTTTGCTTTGAGGGCATAACCTCAATAGATTCCGACAGCGAGACTTATATAGAGCGGCAAAAAATGAATGAAGAAAAGGTACTCAGGGAAAAGCGGCTTGAGGAGCAGGAGCTTTATGAGAGCAC
>CACWNZ010000276.1 GCA_902762335.1 uncultured Ruminococcus sp.
GAGAGCTCGGCTGCGCTGATACAGGGCATGACCCTGTGCGGCGTGCTGTTTGACGAGGCGGCGCTCATGCCGAGATCCTTCGTAGAGCAGGCTCTTGCAAGATGCTCCGTCGAGGGCTCCAAGCTATGGTTCAACTGTAACCCCGAATATCCGCAGCATTGGTTTTGCCGCGAATGGATAAAAAAGACACGGGAGAAAAACATATATTACCTTCACTTTACAATGGAGGATAATCCTTCTCTTTCGGAAGAGATGATAGAGCGCTACAAAAAGCTCTATTCGGGCAGCTTTTACGAGAGATTCGTTCTCGGCAGGTGGTGCGCGGGCGAGGGGCTGGTCTATCCCTTCATGTCGGCTGACGAGATGCTTTACGACTGTCCCGCAGGCGAGGCGGAGGAGTACGCCGTATCCTGCGATTACGGCACGGTAAACCCCGCGTCCTTCGGACTGTGGGGCAGATACGGCGGGGTATGGTACAGAACTGACGAATACTACTACAGCTCAAAGCGCGAAGGCAGCTCAAGAACTGACGAGGAGCATTATCAGGGCTTGTGCGAGCTTATAGGAGACAGGGAAATATCCTGCATAGCCGTTGACCCTTCTGCCGCAAGCTTTATCGAGGTGATAAAGCGGCACGGGAAATACAGCGTGCTGCCCGCAAAAAACAGTGTCATGGACGGTATCCGTCAGGTAAGCACGGCTCTTAAATCGGGGAGCATAAGAATATGCAAAAGCTGTGCCGATACTATAAGGGAGTTCGGGCTTTATCGCTGGGAGAGCGGCGGCAGGGATCTGCCCGCCAAGGAGAACGATCACGCTATGGACGATATTCGTTACTTCGTTACTACCGTTCTCGGCAGAGATGAGGACACGTTTTTCGTGGGGGCGCTTTCAAGATAGCCGGCGGCGGAGTGCCGGCAAGCTGCCGGTGCCGATTCGCGTTGCTCGCTCCACGGAAGAAATGAATAATGAATAACGAATAATGAATAATGAATAATTGCGGTGGGCGGTGCGATGCACCGCCAATATAGTAGGTTTATGATGAACTATACTTCATCGCCGTGAATACGGCTTTTCAGCAGGCACGGTAAGCTTTATAGAATGAAGAATCAGAAGTTTATAAGAAAACAGCCGGAAAGCGGTGCGTGACCGCACAGGACGTGTTCGCGTTCAACTTCAACGTTATCCAAAAATTCATCGCCGCGAATACGGCTATATGGCAGGCACGGTAAGTATGAAAGAATGAAGAAATCAAAGTTCATGAAGAAACAGCCGGAAAGCAGCCCTGCGGGCTGCGGCGGCGGGAACAGTACCATGCAAGGCTGTGCCTTGCCGTGCCGGATGCCGCGGGCATGAAGTATGATACGCTGAAGAAGTAAGCGCGCAAGCGCGCGTGGCCGTTAATCGGCACCGGCGGCTCGCCGGCGCCGGTGCCGGGGGAAGGAGGTGAGAAATGGAATGGAGCTATTCAGAAGAAAGAGGAAAAAGGAAGAGGAGGAGCTTGCGGTGCAGACTGCCGTGAGCGACAGCTATAGCGCAGGACTGCCGTTTTCATCGCTGAAGGCGCAGAGCGTCTGTGAAAGACGGCTGTATAAAAGCCTGAGAGAGAGCCTGCCCATAATAGATGCAGCGGTGTATAAGATCATAAGACTCGTGGGCGGCTTTAAGATCAAATGCAGCGATAAGAGAGCCGAAAAAAGCCTTGAGCGCTTTCTGGCTGACGTAAGGGTCAACGGTAATCAGCGCGGGATAGACTGCTTTCTTGCGACCTATCTCGATCAGCTCATAACCTACGGCACTGCCGTGGGTGAAATAGTGCCTGACAGCAGGTGCAGAGGCATAGCCGCACTGTATAATGCATCTCTTGACGACGTTGAGCTTGAGGAGGGCAGCGGTCCCTTTGACGTAAAATATTTCGTCCGCACGGGAACGGGCGAAAGAGTGCCTGTGAAGGCGCCTTCTCTCGTTCTGTGCAGCACGCTCATGAACGAGCCGGGTAAGGTTTACGGAACGTCGGTGCTCAGGGGTCTGCCGTTTATCAGCGATATACTGCTCAGGATCATAAACGCCGTAGGTACGAATTGGGACAGGGTAGGCAACGTAAGATTCGCCGTATCCTATAAGCCGGGCGAAAACGACAGGAGCTTTACCAAGGAAAGAGCCGCGCAGATAGCCGCCGAATGGAGCAAGGCGATGAAAAGCCGCGAGCCGAAGGACTTTGTCAGCGTAGGCGACGTGAGCATAAGGGTGATAGGCGCCGAAAATCAGATACCCGACTGTCAGGTGCCGTCAAGAATGCTGCTTGAGCAGATACTCTCAAAGCTTTCCATACCGCCGTTCCTGCTCGGTCTTTCGTGGTCGTCCACGGAGAGAATGTCGGGCAGACAGGCGGATATACTCACGACGGAGCTTGAATTCTACCGCAGACAGCTTGAGGGCAGCATAAGAAGAATATGCGAT
>CACWNZ010000277.1 GCA_902762335.1 uncultured Ruminococcus sp.
GAGGGCGCGGGTGTCCTGTGGACACCGCTGCGCAGCAGCAGCGCCGACCGAGCCGGCAGGCGAGACCCGGGGGACATACTTTGCGGTTATAAAAAAAACGGAATGCCGCAGGGCGTTCCGTTTTTTTGGCGTCTGCTATGCTATTTTAATAGAATGCGGCAAAAAAAGAGGAAAAAATAGGCGGATAAGTCACTTGGTATTTGCGGAGAAATGTAGTATAATTACAGAGTGCGTGCCCGACAGAGAGGACACGATCATAAGCCGCCGGCGCGGGAGTGTAACAGGAGAGAGAATATGAAACTGCATGGTATAAGAGTGCCGCATAAGAAAAATACCGCAGAGATCAAGCCCGTAGAGATAGCTGCGCCCTCAAGCGTGACTATCCCCATGTCGATGCATATAGGAAAAACGGCGAGGGTCGCGGTAAAAAAGGGAGATACTGTCAAGGTCGGTCAGCTGATAGGCGAGGCGGACGGCTATATCTCATCAAATATACATTCGAGCGTATCGGGTACCGTAGAGAAGATAGGGGAGACTATCACCTCTAACGGAGAAAGGGTAACCTGCGTAACTATAGCCGCCGACGGAAAGCAGGAAAAATACGAGGGCATAAAGCCGCCCGCCGTTAAGGACTTTGAAAGCTTTGTAGAGGCGGTAAAGGACAGCGGGGCAGTAGGTCTCGGCGGAGCGGGCTTTCCGAGCTTTGTAAAGCTGAGCGTGAAGGAGCTGTCAAGTGTAGACGCCCTGATAATAAACGCCGCCGAATGCGAGCCCTATATAACCTCGGATACGAGGACAATGATAGATAAAAGCGAATTCGTGTTCAAGGGCATTGCTGCCGTAAGAAAATACATGGGCATAAAGCGCTTTATAATCGGGATAGAAAACAACAAGCGCAGGGCGATAGAGGTAATGAAGTCTCTTGCCGAAAAGACCGACGGCGTAGAGGTAAGGGTGCTGCCCGCGATTTATCCGCAGGGCGGCGAGAAGGTGCTCGTATATAACACGGTAAAGAGGATAATACCGAGAGGAGGTCTGCCGCTTGACGTTGGCGTGATAGTATCCAACGTAACGACCCTTGCTTTTATTGCGGAATATCTTGAGACGGGAATGCCCCTCGTATCAAAGTGCGTGACCGTGGACGGCTCTGCGGTGAAGGAGCCGAAAAACGTCATAGCTCCCATAGGAACGTCCATAGCCGACCTTATAGAGAGCGCGGGCGGGCTTAAGTGCGAGCCTGCAAAGATAATCTACGGCGGTCCGATGATGGGCATTACGGTGCCGTCCTTGGACGAGCCGGTGCTTAAAAATACGAACGCCGTTATATTCATGGACAGCAAAGAGGCGAGACAGCCAAAGACCACGCCGTGTATATCCTGCGGCGCCTGCGCGCAGCACTGCCCATTCAGACTTGACCCGAGAGCCATTGCAAGGGCGTACAAGCTCTCCGATGCCGAGGAGCTTGAGAAGCTGTGCGTAGATATGTGCATGGAATGCGGCTGCTGTTCGTTCGTCTGCCCCGCGCACAGACCGCTCGTGCAGACGAACAAGCTCGGCAAGCAGCTCGTAAAGAGGCTGCGCAATGAAAGAAAGGCGCAAAAGGCAAAGGAGGCTGAAAAATGAGCAGGCTCATATCGGCGGTATCGCCGCATTTCTTTACAAAAAGAACGACGAGAACGATAATGCTTGACGTGATAATAGCCCTTCTGCCTGCGGCGGTCGCTTCGGTGATATTCTTCGGCGCAAGGAGCCTTCTCATCATAGTCTCGTGCATCGCCGCCTGCGTGATAAGCGAATTCCTGTTTGAAAAGCTCTGCAAACGGGAAAATACTGCGGGCGACCTGTCTGCGGTCGTTACGGGTATCCTGCTTGCGTTCAATCTGCCCGTGAGTATTCCCGTATGGCAGGCGGTGCTCGGCAGCATAGTTGCCATTATAGTTGTCAAGCAGCTTTTCGGCGGCATAGGGCAGAACTTTGCAAACCCCGCCATAACCGCGCGAATAATGCTTATGGTATCCTTTTCAAGCACGATGACGCATTGGACGGCGCCCGTGACTTCGCCCGATGCGGTGACCTCGGCAACGCCCCTTGCGGCAGCCGCAAAGGGACTTACAGACTCAATGCCCTCTTATCTTGAGCTTTTCTTAGGCGATCATGCGGGCTGTCTTGGCGAAACGAGCGCCCTTGCGCTGCTCATCGGCGGGCTCTATCTTATAATAAGGCGCGTCATAACCTGGCATACGCCCGTTATGTTTATAGGAACTGTAGCGCTCATGTCCTTCTTCTGCGGAAAGGACGTTCTGTATCAGGTGCTCTCGGGCGGACTTATGCTCGGGGCGATATTCATGGCTACCGACTATTCCACAACGCCTCATACCAAATGGGGCAAGGTGATATTCGGCGTATCCTGCGGGCTTATAACCGTGCTTATAAGATT
>CACWNZ010000278.1 GCA_902762335.1 uncultured Ruminococcus sp.
GCCGCATCGTAAAGGATCACGGCATCGTTTTCAAGGGCGTAGTCCACCCATTCTTTTAGCTGAGCATAGTTATAGGCTGCGCCCGTGGGATTGTTGGGTGAACAGATATAGATAACGTCCGCCCTTACGCTTCTGTCGGGCATTGCAAGAAAATGATCCTGCTTTGAAGAAGGGGCGTAGATTATTTTTCTGCCCGCCATGACATTTGCATCAACGTAGACGGGGTACACGGGGTCGGGGATAAGCACCGTGTTGTCGTTTGAAAAAATATCTCCTATATTTCCGCAGTCGGACTTTGCGCCGTCGGATATAAACACCTCATCGGGATCTACCGTGACACCGAAGGAGCCGTAGTAATCGGCTACTGCCTGCCTTGCGAAGTCGTAGCCCTCGTATTCGGGATAGCCCCTGAAGCTCTCCTTGAAGCGCAGCTCCTCGCTTGCTTTCTTCATGGCGTCTACAACTATGCCTGCAAGAGGTAGAGTGACGTCTCCTATGCCGAGACGGATTATCTCCCTGTCGGGATGAGCCGCAGCAAATTCGTTTGTCTTTCTTGCCACGTCTGCGAACAGATAATTCGGGACCATTCTTTCAAAATTATCGTTTATCTTCATAATGACCCCTCCTTAAAGATTGGTATATCCCATAAGGTCAAGATCTACCTCTCTTGCGCAGTCCCTGCCCTCACGGATAGCGCGTACTACGAGAGACTGTCCGATATGAACGTCGCCTGCCGTATATACCCTGTCTTTGGTCGTTCTGTGCGAGCCCTTTGCGGTGAGTATATTGCTCCTGCTGTCGGTATCTATGCCGAAGGCTTCGGATATATAGCTCTCGCTGCCTAAGAAACCCGCAGCTATGAGCACGAGGTCTGCGCTTACGGTGTATTCGCTGTTTTCGACCTGTACCATTTTGCCGCTTGAAAAATCAAGCTTCAAAAGAACGGCGCCCGTGATATTATTGCTCTCGTCAGTAATAAATTCCTTTACGGTAGTCTGATAAACTCTCGGGTCGCTGCCGTATACCTCGGCGGCCTCCTCCTGACCGTAGTCCGTTTTGAATACACGGGGATATTCCGGCCAGGGATTGTTTTCCGCCCTCGTTTCGGGGAGCTTCGGCATCATTTCAAGCTGCACTATGCTCCTTGCGCCGTGACGTACACAGGTGCCCACACAGTCGTTTCCGGTATCACCGCCGCCGATGACGATCACGTTTTTGTCCTTCGCGCTGATATAGGTGCCTTCCTGCATACCGTTGTCAAGAAGCGCCTTTGTCGTTGACCTGAGAAAATCGACAGCGAAGTGTATACCGTTTGCTTCGCGTCCCTTCACGGCAATATCGCGGGGCTGAGATGCTCCGCAGGCAAGAATAACGCTGTCATACTGCCCGATAATTTCCTCTGCGGAAATATCCCTGCCGACATTCGTATTCGTAACGAAGGTGATACCCTCCGCCTTCAAAACGTTTATCTTGCGGTCCACTATATGCTTCTCAAGCTTCATGTTAGGTATTCCGTACATGAGAAGTCCGCCTGCCCTGTCGGAACGCTCGTATACCGTCACGCTGTGACCTCTTTTATTCAGTTGGTCTGCGGCGGCAAGTCCCGAGGGACCCGAGCCGATGACGGCTATTTTTTTGCCCGTTCTCACCTCGGGCGGCTGAGGTTTTGCAAGACCTTCGCTGTATGCGTTTTCGATTATGCTGTACTCGTTGGCGCGCACCGTAACGGGGTCGCCGTTTGCGCCGCAGGTACACGCCTTTTCACACAGGGCGGGGCATACGCGGGAGGTGAACTCGGGGAAATTATTTGTGAGCTTCAGCCTTTCATACGCCTGCTTCCATGCGCCGACACTGACAAGGAAATTCCACTCCGGTATAAGATTGTTAAGCGGACAGCCTGAGATCATTCTTCCTATCATCATGCCCGACTGACAGAACGGTACGCCGCAGTTCATGCAGCGTTCGCTCTGCAGCTTCTGCTCCTTTTCGGACAGAGGGGTATGGAACTCATTATAATTTCCTATGCGTTCGCTTATAGAGGAGCATTTCTGCTCTTTTCTCTGATATTCCAAAAATCCAAACGGATTGCTCATGAGATCTCTCTCCTTTAATTATTCTCAGCCTGTGTGGTCGCGCACGAGATCGTAAAACGCCGATATTTTAGCCTGATCCTCGTCCATGCCTTCGTGCTTGTGCTGCTTTATGGCTTCTGTCACGATCCTGTAATCATGAGGGATTATCTTTTTGAACTTCGGCAGATACTCGTCAAAATGAGTAAGGATATTCTCCGCCTTTTCAGAGCCTGTTGCTGCAACGTGCTCGGAAATGAGAGTTCTGAGAGTATCTATATCCTCCTGCCCGGTGATCTCAGAGCATTCCACAAGCTCCTTGTTGAGACGCTTATAAAGGTGGTGATGCTCGTCAAGAACGTAGGCT
>CACWNZ010000279.1 GCA_902762335.1 uncultured Ruminococcus sp.
ATCCACTGACCGTATATCTTGCCCCAGCCGAACTTTGCCCAGCCCGAATCGCTCACGCTCATGTGCAGCTTGTTCTCCTGCACGCGCTGCCAATATTTAGCCGTAACTATATGTCCCAGCGGGTGAACGTAGTTGTGCTGTATCATCTTGGGCATTCCCTCAGTACCCGAGGTAAAGTAAACGAGCATTATGTCGTTCCATTTTGTCGCGTCCTTGCCCTTAGGGCGCCCGAACGTGTCGGGCTGCTTTTCTATCTCTTCCTCAAAGAAGCTCCAGCCCTCGCGCGGCTCGCCGACTACCGTTCTCGTTTTAAGTGTGGGTATCTCGGGCATGGCGCTTTCGACCTGAGATATTACGAAATCATCGTTTACGCAGACTATCGATTTTACGTCTGCGGCGTTGCCTCTGTAGATTATATCCTTTTTGGTGAGCTGAAGCGTGCTCGGTATTATCGTAGCGCCGAGCTTGTGCAGAGCGACCGCGCATACCCAATACTCCCATCTTCTGCGGAGTATCATCATTACCACGTCGCCCTTGCCTATGCCTATGCTTCTGAAATAATTTGCGGCTCTGTTAGAGAGCAGGCTTATATCCTTGAAGGTGAAGGTCTTTTCTTCGCCGTGGTCGTTGCACCATACGAGGGCTTTTTTGTTCTCGTCCTGCTTTGCCCATTCGTCAACTATGTCAAAACCGAAATTGAAATCGTCGGGATAAACAACAGTGTAGTTTTTCTTGAAATCCTCATAGCTGTCAAATTCTATACGGGGAAGGTACCTGTCAAGCAGCATTTTTTTCTCTCCTTGCGTTTTTTATTCGGCAGTAATGAACTGTCGTTAGTATTATCATGTGAATAACAGCACTATAGTAACCTATAATTGCAAAATAGTGGGTTTATCTGTTGGTTTTAAGTTTATCATTTAGGCATTTTATTGTCAAGATGACTTTTGTATCATCAATCTTACTATAGTTCTGTTATTCTGCCGGTTTTGTACCGGTCAGGTCTGACAGTCCTCTTATCGTACCGTCAAAGGCGTTTTCGCTGAGGTCGCCGCCTATCAGCAGACCGTTATGAACTATGAGCGTAAGTGTGCTTCCGTCGCAGGCATCTCCGTACAGAACGGTGTATTTATCGCAGACGGCTCCGCTGTAGTCGCGCAGGTCCGTACCGAAGCCCGCCTGCAGCCCGTTGTATTCTTCATAAACCCTGTTGAAGCTATAGGGGATAGTGATCTCGGTATGCTCGGGAGCCGCGCATTCATCAGTTCCCGTAAGGAACTCCGCTATCCGCAGTATATCGCTGTCATCTCTCACCGCAGTATCGAGTATCCTTCCGTTTATTTCCCTGTTCCTGTGCGCTTTGTCAACAAAATATCCGCTCACGGCGATCACTGCCGCAAGAGCCGCCGCCGCCGCAAGACCCGCTGCGGCTCTTTTTATGCCTCTTCCCGAAACGGAAATAATAAACAAAGATCGTCACCCTCCGTAACGTATATCTGTTGCTCCGTACAAAGATGATTCCGCGCAGAATGAGCGTAGGGTACGGCTGCATATAATAATCAGGCAGAGTATTTCTGCATTGATACGGTAAAGGAGATATAAAGCTATGATAAGAAAAAGCAAGCTTGCCGAAAGCCGTTTTTACGAGCCCGGCACCCCGTTCTATCCCTTCGGAGAGGAAGACAGAGTTCCGAGCGCGGAGCTGAGGGTCATACCATATCTGCTCTCAAACAGCTCTCTGCCCGCCGCCTGCTCTTTTATAAGAAATATCGGCGCGGACTGAACGAAGCGATACCTGCATTTAATTCTTATGCGCGGGGCGCGGAAATATGCTCAGGGCGCTTTTGTACGAAACGGGTCACTCCATAGTCCCGTTAAGTATCATCTCCGCCGCCTTTATGCCGTCTACCGCCGCCGAGGTTATGCCGCCGGCATAGCCCGCGCCCTCGCCGCAGGGATAAAGTCCCTTTGCAAAGGGCGACTGCATGGTATCGTCACGGATTATCCTTACGGGGGAGGAGCTGCGGCTCTCTACTCCCGTGAGAACGGCATCGCCGTCCGCAAACCCCGTAAGGCGCTTGTCCATGAGGATAAGTCCCTCTCTCAAGGAGTCCGTAATAAAGGCGGGCAGGCATTTATCAAGGCTTGTAAGGGTATAGCCTCTCGTATAGCTCGGAACTACCGAGCCGATAGAGCTCGATGCCTGTCTCTGCATGAGGTCGCACACCCTCTGCACGGGAGCCTTGTATCCGCCGCCGCCAAGAGAGAAGGCGCTTTCCTCAAGCCTTCTTTGCAGAGCTATGCCCGCAAGCGCGTCGCTGCTGCCGAAGTCGTCTGTATTTATACCGACGAGCAGAGCAGAGTTGGCATTCGTCTTGTCGCGGGCGAATTCGCTCATGCCGTTGGTCACGA
>CACWNZ010000280.1 GCA_902762335.1 uncultured Ruminococcus sp.
TTTCAGTCTTAAGTTTTCAGTTTATCCGAGGAAGCCCGAGGCGCTGTCGCTGCGGAAATCGCCTCGCGTGCCTGTGCTTATCTCGTAGACACCGCCGCTCTCAAAGGTGAATACGTCGGTGGTGGAATAATAACCGCTGCTGCCGAAAGCCTCCTCGTCGGAGATCCACTCCTCGCCGCGCGCTACCTTGAGGGTATAGCGCCCGCTCGGAAAATACTGTGTGGTGCTTTCGCCCGCTTCAAGGAACACCATGAATTCGGTGTCGCCGTTCATTTTTACGAGCCTGAAGCACGCCGCCCTGTCGCTGTCCGCCGAGAGCGAGAGTCCGCTCGTGCCGGGACCGTAGGGCTCGTCGTCATACTGCTCGTGGAGCTTTCGTTGTTCTTCCTCCTTACGCTTGCGCTGCTCTTCCTTTGCGCGCTCCTCGGCCTGTCTTATCTGCTCCTCCTCTTCCTTTCTGAGCCTTTCCTTTTCGGCTTCCGCCCTTGCAAGATAAGCTTCGTATCCCTTGCCCGAGTCCGTGAACGAGGTATCATACTTTTCAACGCTGTCCATCTCTACGGTATCGAGCTTGGGGCATTTATCGAACGAGTTAATGACGTCATATATATCGCCGGTGATCTTCAGGCTTGCAAGGGAGCTGTCGTTATTGAACGAAGCATCTATCACGAATCTGTGCTCGTAGTCGATCTCGGTGTATTTCGCCGTGTCTATATTCACATTGGTGAGACTGTTGAGATCCGAAAAGCTGTCGATTATTTTGCCCGTATTTTTCAGCTCAAGCTCCTTAAGCGCGGGGCATTTTTTGAAGGAGTATTTTACGGATAAGCTCCGTTCCGGGTCGGTATTATCGGAGTTAAGTGTGATATTTGTAAGCGCAGGACAATCCTCAAAGGAGTTTTCTATCAGCATTATGTCGCCGATACTCAGGGCGCTGATGCCGTTACAGCTCCGGAAAGAGTATTTGATCTCGTTGATCTCAGAGATAAAGGACAGATCCGCTATCTTCGGGCATTCCTTGAAGCTGCTGTTTATGCTGACGATGCTGTCGAGCTTATCCACCGAGGAAAGACTGCCGCAGCCGGTAAAGGAATCATCTATCGTTTCAACGCGGGACGCGCCCTTTACGCTTTCAAGGGCAGGACAATCCCTAAAGGACGTTTTTACCGTTACGGCTGAGGGCATTTCTGCGGTCGTGAGGTTTTCGCAGTTTTTGAAGCTTTCGTCTATCTCCTCCGAGAAACGCAGCTTTATCTTTTCGAGTCCGCAGCTGATAAATGAATGCTCTATGTCGCCGAGGTTTCCGGCAGTAAAGCTCTTAAGATCGGGACAGGTGATGAACGACCATCTTACCTTCAGGTTGTTCTCGGGATCGTCCTCTGCGGTGAATTCCTCGATCCCGCTGCCGTTGAAGCTTTGGTTTATGGATTTTACCCTGCCCGCCTTAACGGTCTTCAAGCCCTCGCAGCCCAGGAAAGACGTTTCTATTACTATATCATCGGGCAGCGTAACGCTCGTGAGCGCGGTGTTGCTGTCGGTACTACTCTGTTTGAACAGGCTGTCAACGAACCTGACGCCCTCGGAAACGGTGAGCGAGGTGACCTCCGTACACTCGTACTGAGAGGTAACTATTGTTACCGCCGTCCCGTCATGCCCGGCGGGTATCTCAATATCCCCCTTCGCTGCTGTCATGACGACACAGACGAGGTCGGTATCCGAATATTCATCAAGAAGCTCAAGCTTATTGCGAATTGCCTTCATCGGACCGTCCTCCGCCTTTTTCAGCTCAGAAACGGTATAGAACTGCAGCGGGTCGTTATTTTTTTGGCTGCAGCCGCCCGTAACAAGGCAGCCGAAAATCATCGCAAGGCAAAGCATAAGAGTTACGGGTCTGAGCGCATGGTTTCGTTTCATAATGATACAGCTCCCTTAAAATTATTGAATATTGAAAACTGAAGACTGAAGAATTAATAATGATCGTGTATCCGAAAGTCTTTCATAGTATGGAATTATCGCTGCGCAAGATCACATTTTTTATATTCGGTTTTTAGTCTTAAGTCTTAAGTTAATGCAATGCTTCATTCGCCTGTTCCGCGAAGAAAATTTACGGCATAGTCCAAAAGCACTTGTCTGTCATTGGGCAGGTCGCCCTCTATGACCTTATCAAGCAGGGCGTTGAGGGCTTCGCCTAAAGCTTTCCCCTTGGAAAAGCCTGCCGACATGAGATCGCTGCCGTTTACGGCAAGCATTTTTACCGTGTATGCCGAGCCTGCCGAAATCTCCTGCTCGAAAACGCGGCGCAGGTCATCTACGTATCTCAGCTTTTCACGGCGCATAAAGGTGCTCTGCGCAAGAGCGTCAGCGCGCTTAAGCTCAAGCAGCTTCGGGAAAAGCTCCTCGCCCGTC
>CACWNZ010000281.1 GCA_902762335.1 uncultured Ruminococcus sp.
ATAGCGCACGCGAGGGCGTCTACACGCAGTACACGCTCGACTTTGATGACGGGGACTGTCAGAGCGATATTCCCGTTGACGCGCCCGACGAGCAGATAACCGAGGAGCTTGCTCTGCGCTATGAGCTTGAAAGACTTGAAAACCGTGACAGAGAGCTGATAAGGCTGAGATACTACAAGGGACTTACGCAGTCGGTAACCGCCCAAAGGCTCGGCATGACACAGGTGCAGGTATCCCGCCGCGAAAAAAGGCTGCTGCTTCTTCTGAGAGAACGCCTCAGCGCATAAGAAAAGCCGTACAGACACCTTTTAGTGCTGTACGGCTGCTTTTTGTTATTGAATATTTATTTTCCTGAGCGGGACCTTCTTTTGCCTGCTATAGCGGCAATACCGACAGATACCATAGCTGCGGCAGCGAATACCACAGTGAGTCCACTGCTGTCACCCGTGTCTGCGCCCTTATCATCGGGCTTCGGCAGGGACGGCTCGTTCATAGAGTCCTGCTCCTCATCGGGGTAGGACACTATAGGCGGACCTATCTCGCTTTCGGGCGTAATAATCTCTATATAGCTCTGATCCTCGCTGCTTTCCTGCTCTCCGACAGGGGCAGGGACAGGCGGATTTTTGAGCCTTGCGAATACGAATCTAGAGCAGTGGGGCGCTTCTATCATAAATGAGTTTATGCCTGTAATATAAAGAGGTATAGGCACGAGCTCATCGCCCTCGTAAACGAAAGCGCAGTTGAAGAAATCATCAGCGTCCGTTCGTTTAGAATCAAACACAAAGCCAAATCTGCATTTAGCAGATACCTGCTCGTACTTATCATTATAGAAGCTCAGATCAACCGCATCCACACCATATTCCTCTCCATACGCATCACTGAGCTTTTCGCGGGTCATCTCAAGATAATCAAAATCCTCTGCCGGCTCTGACACAAAGGTATACAGCCCGTGTTCTTCCATTGCATCGCACTCAAGGTATGCAGTAATAAATACCCCGCCTAATGAAGGCATAAAAATGTAGTTAACTATCTCTTTTGTTGACATATCCGCTGCTACGAACCAGAATTCGCTCGTGCATTCCGAGCGACCGAGCTGTATTGCTCCCGCCTGCGAAGCTATCACCGAAGCGGCTGTAAGTACCGCTGCGGCAGATGCAAGATACTTTTTTATTTTCATTGCATTCATACCTCCATGCTGTCCGATATTATTTCGCCGTACCAAAAACAAAGACTGCCGGATAAACGGCAGCCTTTGTGAGTGTCATTTTGACCTCTCGAAACGTATCCGCCTCAGAAGGATCACTTGGAAGCCTTCTTTGACTTTGCAGCAACGAGAGCTGTTCCGAGAGCTGCAAGACCCATTACGCCGACTACGGCAACCGTAGCAGAGCTGTCGCCTGTGTTAGCACCCTTATCGTCGGGCTTGGGCTGGGGCTGAGGCTGGGGCTCGGGCTCGGGTGAAGTCTCGGGTGAGGGCTCATCAATAGGCTCGGAATTGGGAACGATGGGCTTAAGATTTGCAAATACGAATCTTGAGCAGTGGGGAGCTGTGATCTGATATCCGCCGGGGATAACGGTGGGCTCGCCGAGATAGGTAAACGACTTATCAGCCTCTTCGATATATGCAGCGTTGAAAGACGCGCCTGTCGCAATGGTGATAACTACGCCCTCGGGAGAAACATAAGCTCCGGTAGCATCGGTAAAGCTGAAGCTGTAGCCCTCAAAGTAGTCGACTGTTACGCCGTCTCCGAGGCTTGCAACGAAAGCGCTCTCAAAATCCGCATCAACAACGGGTGCGGCTGCGAAGGAATACTCTCCCTCTGCAAGAGCATCTGCGGGGATCTTGACGTTGATGTCGGCTGTGCCTGTTTCGGTCTCAACGGTAGTGTTGATAACTGTCTCCTCGCCTGCTATAACGGCGAAATCAACAGTCTCGGCACTTGAGCCGAGTTCAACGGCGCTGACGGAAACGGCAGCAGAAGCAGCAACTGCGGCTGCAATGCCTACAACAAGTCCTTTTCTTGTGTTCATGGTAAACGTCCTCCTTAAAAAATTTAGTGGGATTGCCTTCGACAAACACTATATTATCACATTTTTTCTCATTAGTCAAGGAATAACAGCATTCTGGACATTGTTAATTTTTCCAAATAATACCTGTGTTACTATAATGACAGTATTCGCACGATAATACAAAAAAGCAAGGACCGCCCGCGCGGGGCAGTCCCTGAATATTTTTTATGGCTTGGTTATTACTTGGAGGTCTTCTTTGACTTTGAAGCTATAACTGCCGTACCGAGAGCTGCAAGACCCATTATGCCGAATACAACAGCAGTAGCAGCGCTGTCGCCCGTGTTAGCGCCCTTATCGTCGGGCTTGGGCTGAGGCTGGGGCTCGG
>CACWNZ010000282.1 GCA_902762335.1 uncultured Ruminococcus sp.
ATTTTATTTCAATAATAAAGCTGATATGCTCAATGTAGCTCTCTATCTCAGCTAATACTCTCTTTCTATCCTGTCAAGCACCTCCCACTCAAACGGCGTTCCCTCGCCGCGCCCTCCGTCAAGCAGGATATAGTCCGCCCCCGAGCGCTCAGCCTTTGCGGCATCATCGGACGAGCTTATGACAAAGGCCTTTATAATGGGCTTATCCGTCCTTCTGCGCAGCTCCGATATATATTCCTCGTCCTCACTGCCGTGGAGCTGTATAATATCTATAACGCCCTTTTCCGCAAGCTCCGCGATCGTGCTTATCTTCTCATCGACAAAAACTCCCGCCGCTTTGATACGCTTATCAAGGCGTTTTTTCAGCTCTGCCGCCTGCGCGGGCGAAACGCAGCGCCTGCTCCTCTTTGCAAAAACAAAGCCGACATATCCGGGCAGAAGTCTGTTTGCGGCTTCAATATCCTCCATGCGGGTCAGCCCGCAAAGCTTTATCCTTGTCATAACAGGCTCTTCAGCTCCTTCAGTCTTTGCTTTTTGTCATCTGCTCTCATAAGCGCTTCGCCTATAAGCACCGCGTCCGCGCCGAAGTCGCTCACAGCCTTCACGTCCTGCGGAGTGCTCACACCGCTTTCCGAGACGAACAGCACCCCGGGCGGTATCATTGCGCGCAGTCTGCGGCTGTTGCCCGTGTCTACGGAAAAATCCTTCAGATCGCGGTTGTTCACGCCGATTATCCTTGCGCCCGCCCTCAGAGCGGACCCGACCTCGGCTTCATTATGAGCCTCTACAAGAGCCGAAAGCCCAAGATAGTCGCAGATACCGATATATTCCTTTATGGCGGCTTCGTCAAGTATAGCGGCGATCAGCAGAACTGCAGACGCCCCTGAAAGCTTTGCTTCGTATATCATATATTCGTCTACGGTGAAATCCTTGCGCAGGCAGGGGATACCGACCCGTTCTGCTATCTGCTCCAGATACTCGTCACTGCCGAGAAACCATTTCGGCTCCGTAAGCACGGATATGCAGTCGGCGCCCGCCGCTTCATATTCCTCTGCTATCCTGAGATAGGGAAAATCGGGCGCGATAAGTACCTTTGAGGGAGATGCCTTTTTACATTCGCAGATAAACGACAGCCCTTCTTTGCCGAGAGCCTTTTCAAAGCCGAGATCGGAAACAGGCATAGACAGAGCTTTTTGCTTTATTTCCGCAAGAGAGCATTTCAGCTTTGCGGCTGCGCATCTTTCCCTTGCATGGTCTGCAAGGCGGTCAAGTATAGTCATTCCGTCACCTCGGGAGCGTTGCTTATCTCTATGAGCTTATCAAGAACTGCCGCAGCCTTTCCTGAATCTATCAGCTCTGCGGCAAGGGCTATGCCTTCCTTCAGAGAATCTGCCTTTCCGCCAATATAAAGAGCCGCGCCTGCATTCATAAGGACGGCGTTGCGCTTATGACCCTTCTGTCCCGCAAGAATATCCCTTGTGATCTGCGCGTTCTCTGCAGGAGTGCCGCCCCTGAGGTCGTCCTTTGTGCAGCGCTCAAATCCGAAGTCCTCGGGCTTTATCGTATAGGTCCTGTACCAGCCGTTGTTTATCTCACATACCTTTGTGGGCGCGCTCAGGGAGATCTCGTCAAGCTTGTCTGTGCCGTAAACGACCATTCCGCGCTTTATGCCGAGATTTACGAGCACCTGAGCCAGAGGCTCAACGAGGTATTCGTCATAAACGCCTAAAAGCTGCATAGAGGGAGACGCAGGGTTGGTAAGAGGACCGAGGATATTGAAAACGGTGCGGAAGCCAAGCTCTCTGCGGATAGCGCCCACGTATTTCATTGATGCATGGTAATACTGCGCAAAGAGGAAGCACATTCCTGCCTTTTCAAGAAGCTCAACGCATTTTGCGGGGCTCTGGCTGATATTCACTCCGAGGGCTTCAAGACAGTCGGCAGTTCCGCTGTTTGATGAAGCTGCGCGGTTGCCGTGCTTTGCTACCTTCATTCCGCCTGCCGCCGCAACGAGCGCCGAGGTGGTGGATATATTGAAGCTGCCCGCGTTGTCTCCGCCCGTGCCTACTATCTCGAATACGTCCATGCCTGTTTCGACCTTAGTGGCGTGGTCGCGCATTGCCGCAGCGCAGCCTGCGATCTCGTCGGTGGTCTCAGCCCTTGCGCTCTTTGTCGAAAGAGCCGCAAGAAAAGCCGCGTTCTGTGTGGGAGTGGTTTCTCCGCTCATTATTTCGTTCATTACCTCGTAGGCCTCGTTGTATGTGAGGTCGCCCTTGCTTACTATCTTTACGATCGCTTCCTTTATCATGATGATACTTCCTTTCATATGTTTTTTATAAAATTATACAGCATTTTTTTGCCGTCGGGTGTGAGTATGGATTCGGGGTG
>CACWNZ010000283.1 GCA_902762335.1 uncultured Ruminococcus sp.
CGCACTCGCCGCAGGAGATGTGAGATGTATCCTTGCTCCCTTATATACAAGCTCTGTCGTGTCTGCCGCACAAGCCATTATCGCGCCGTCCGACGTGATACAGCGTATTAGTCTGTCCTTGCTCATGATATTACCTTCCTTACTGCGTATATCTCGCGCTGAGAATCCTCTTTCGGCTCGGAGAAAGCCTCTTCATCATAGACCGCCTCAATATATAATCCCGCCTCCGCGAGCATTTTCTCCGTCTGCTGCCGTGTAAAGGCTATTTCGGAGAACTGCTCCGAGCTGCGCCTGTAAAGCCTGCCCTCCGGCTCAAAAAAGTCGAGCGTAATGAGAACTCTGTGATCCTTATCAAAATAGTCGTTTTGCCATGCGCAGAAAACGCCCTCCATATCGTAGATAAAGCAGTTATCTCCGAGAATGAATTTATGCTTATATACCGTGTTGCAGTCGAATACGAAAAGACCGTCATCATCAAGATAGCGCGCTACTTTTTTGAACGTCCGCACTACGTCGTCAGCGGACGGCAGATGATTTATACTGTCAAGCGTGCAAACGCAGGTGTGGATACTGCCGTAAAGCTCAAGCTCCTGCATTTTCTGACAAAGAAAAAGCGTCTGCCTGCCGTCCTCGGCAAATTTCTGCTGAGCTATCGAGAGCATCTCTGATGAAGCGTCAGCACCGAATACGTCCACTCCCCTTCTGCTCAGCTCAAGAGTAAGACTGCCCGTTCCGCAGGCAAGGTCAAGGGTCAGTCCCGGCTCGTGTGAATGCCGTCTGAAAAGCTCCATCAGCATATCCGCTCTTTTTTCGTAGCCGACGTTCTGGGTAAGGACGTCGTAGAACTCGGCAAAATTCGAGTATGATACAGAGCTCACGATGCACCTCCCTCGCCGTCCTCAGCCTTTACACGATTTATCGTAAGGGCATAGCCGTCGCTTCCGTAATTGAGCGCCCTGTTTACACGGCTTATGGTAGCCGTGCTTGCCCCCGTCTGTTCAACTATCCTGGTGTAGATCTCGCCCTCGTCGAGCATTCTTGCCACCGCATAGCGCTGAGCCATAGCCTTCAGCTCGGGTACGGTGCAGAGATCATCAAAGAACGCATAGCACTCATCTACGGTCTTGAGTGTGAGTATCGCCCTGAACAGAGAATCCGTATTATTGTTCTTAAGCTTAGTGTTCATTTATATAGCCTCCTAAGGCCGATAATTTATTGCTATAACATTTTATCATATCAAAGTATAAAAGTAAATACGTTATTTCAGAATAATTTGTCGGAAAGAACAATTTTTTATCTGTCCTTAAGGAAAAAACTGCCTTATCATCCATAGTTTTGCCAAAGGTTTTTCTGAATAAAAAACGAAAAAATATTGATTATTCTGTCGGCTTGTGATATAATTTAAAAACAAAATACAAAGGAGGCTTTTCAATGGCTTATAAAATTTCTGATGATTGCATTTCCTGCGGCGCTTGTGCTGCAGAATGCCCTGCAGGCGCTATTTCCGAAGGCGACGGCAAGTATGAGATCGACGCTGATGCATGTCTCGACTGCGGCGCTTGTGCAGGCGTTTGCCCCGTAGGAGCTCCCACAGAGGGCTGATCTGTCCGACTTAACTTCAGCAAACGGAGACCGGTATGGAAACATATCGGTTTCTTTTTTTGTATTATTCAGGCGCAGACTGACAATAATATCCTCAAAGTCATAAAAACGGAGGGTCATCTGTGCTATTCAATAAAGTAGAGATATGCGGAGTAAACACGGCAGAGCTGCCTGTTCTGAGCGAAAGCAAAAAAAGAGAGCTGCTTAAGCTCATTAAGGAGGGTACGCCCGACGNNNNGCTCATTAAGGAGGGTACGCCCGACGAAAGAAAAAAAGCCCGCGAGCAAATGATAAACGGCAATCTGCGGCTCGTACTGAGCGTTGTGAGCAGGTTTGCGGGAAGAGGCGAAAACCCCGACGATCTTTTTCAGGTGGGGTGCATAGGGCTGATAAAGGCGATAGATAATTTTGACTGCAGTATGGACGTGCGGTTTTCGACCTACGGGGTGCCTATGATAATAGGCGAGGTCAAGAGACACCTCAGAGATCACAGCGCCGTAAGGGTCAGCCGTTCTCTGCGGGATACGGCATACAGGGCAATGCAGGCAAAGGAGCAGTTTTCCGCTTCTCACGACCGCGAGCCTACCGTAGAGGAGATCGCAAAAATGATAGATATTCCCAAAGAAAACATCGTTATAGCTCTTGAAGCGATAGTAGAGCCGCTGTCGCTTTATGAGCCGGTATATTCCGACGGCACCGACACTATCTACGTTATGGATCAGATCGGAGATACCAACGACGACAGGGGCTGGCTCGATGAGATAGCCTTTAAGGAGGCGTTCGGCTCACTCGGTGAAAGAGAAAAAAGGATACTCGCTCTGAGGTATCTCAGGGGCAGAACACAGGTGGAGGTCGCCGAGGATATAGGGATAAGTCAGGCGCAGGTGTCAAGGCTTGAAAAAGCCGCCCTTAAAAAAATAAAAAAGGAGCTTGAATAGAGTCCCGCACAGTAACACTTTCATTTCCTCCGCGTAATATGGAATGTAATCGATCAAAGGAGGAAATGACTTATGTGTAACAACAACTTTTTCGGCAACGGCAGCTGCGGCTGGGTACTCATTCTTATCATTATCCTTTGCTGCTGCGGCGGCAACGGCGGCTGCGGATGCGGCAACAACGGCTGCGGCTGCAACAACGGGTGCGGCTGTGACAACAACGGCTGCGGCTGCGGCTGCTGAGCCTGTCTGAAATAAGGGAAAAAATACGAGGCGGCAGGGCTTGTGATAACACGAGCCCTGCCGCCGTTTAAGTTATACTCAGGAAATATCCTTACCCTCTTCTATATCTGTAAGAAGGTCTACCCTGCGCTGATGTCTGCCGCCCTCAAATTCCGTCGAGATAAAAATATCGACGAGCTTATTTGCAAGCTCAAACGAAACAACGTTCTGCCCCATGCAGATGACGTTTGCGTTATTGTGGCGCCTTGTCATTTCCGCAAGCATTTCGTTGGTGCATACCGCCGCGCGGACCCCCTTGACCTTATTTGCAGCCATAGAAACGCCGAGTCCCGTAGTGCAGCAGATAATGCCGAGATCACAGCTCTTATCGGCTACCGCCCTTGCCGCCTTATAGGCAAATTTAGGATAATCGACCGACTCCTTTGAATAGCAGCCGAAGTCCTCGTATTCTATGCCCTTTTCGTCAAGATGCTTTTTGATCGATTCCTTAAGCTCAAAAGCGCCGTGATCGGCAGCTATAGATAATTTCATGATAACTCTCCCCTTTTATTGATCGTCCTTTTTCTGTCTTGCCCTGAGCTCCCTCTCCGCCTGGGGCAGCCTGAGATAAAACGGCATGAGCTGCGCAGACGAACAAAGTCTGTTTTCTCTTGCCATTGCCTCTGCCGCTTTAGCCGTACCGTAGGCGCGCTGAAAGCGGATATTCATGGGAGCAAGTATGATATTGTCGTACCTGTCCCCGAAGCTGTCATAGCAGAGCCGAGCGCCGTCACCCGCAAGATATACGGTACAGTCGCCGTAACCCGCAAGCTCCTGTTCAAGCTCGGCTATGGATAACGCCCTGTCGTCACACAGTCTGCGCGGAACGCCGTCCTCAAGACTGAAAAGGGCGTTATATACCTGAGCGCACCTTGCGTCCATTACCGCACAGACTATTCCCTCACGATAGGGCATTGAATAAGCCATAGCCTCAAGCGTGGATACCGCCGCGCAGGGCTTATCGAGAGGCATGGTCATTCCCTTTACAGAGGCTACGCCTATTCTTACGCCCGTAAACGAGCCCGGTCCTGCATCAACGGCGAAAACGTCTATATCGGAAATATCCGTATTCGTCATTTTCAGCAGGGCTTCAACGGTGGGCATAAGGGTCTGACTGTGTGTGGTCTTTACGTTAAGAAAGAATTCTCCCTCAAGGAAGCCGTCGTTAAGAACAGCCGCCGAAACGGGCGAGGCCGTGGTATCTATAGCAAGTATTTTCATATATCCTCAGCCCCCTCTATCGTAATTTCTCTTTCATTTTCGGAGATACGCTCTATGGTCACGTTTATCCTGTTCTCGGGCAGGAACGGCTCAATATTCTCGCTCCATTCCACCGCCATTATGCCGCTGCCCTCGTAGTCATAGAAGCCTGT
>CACWNZ010000284.1 GCA_902762335.1 uncultured Ruminococcus sp.
TATAATGCCCTTCGGAATGTGTACCTGTCCCGCCAATCCTCAGGTGGCGGCGGCAACGGCGGCGGCTCTGGGTGTGCTTACGCCTATGCCGTGCATTCCCGTTATACCTGCGCCGTGGGCGCCTGGCAGTCCTACCGTGATGATAGGCACTGCGCCCGCGCTGAACAACACGAGCAAGCTTATGTGCGCTTACGGCGGAGTTATAAGCATAGTCAACCCCTCGGTGACCAATATACAGGTCCCCTGACGAAAGGAAGATAAAAATGAACGAGAACGGGCAGACCGAAAGGATAAATGCCGCGATAATGAATATAAGAATGGAGCTTTCGCGCTATAACAGGAACGGCGAAAGGAAGATACAGCTTCTTGACAGGTTGCTGAGGATCTGCGCGCCCGTTATTGTGCGCTTCGGGGGCAGGCTTACCCGCGTTGCCGAGGAGGGAACGGCGGCGGTCTTTGAAAAAAGCGCCGAGGATGCCCTGCTGTGCGCCTTTGACGTTTTTCTGAGAGCCGCAGATGCCTTTGACGACGAGGATCGGGAGGGTCTTACCGTAGGCATACACTCGGGAACGGTCTTTCTCACCTCGGTGAGATACCTTGATTTCTCCGCGCCCTTAGCCGTATCGGAGGGACTGAGCACCGCAAGGCTGCTGAGCGAGACGGCGGCAAAATACAACGCAAGGATACTTGCGACGGGTACGGCATTAGGCAGCGTGAGATCCTTTGAAAACCGCTTCAGCACACGAAAGCTCGGAATGCTTTACAGAGCGTCACGCGAGGAACTGATCTATGACGTGTTCGACAGCGACCCTACCGACAGCAAATATTCCAAAAGAAGGAGCCGCATAGCCTTTGAAACGGGTGTAGACCTTTTTCTTCAGGGCAAATACGCTCAGGCGCGCAGCTATTTTATAGAGCTGCTCAAGCTTGACCGCAACGACGTCACAGCAAAGAGATACGTATTCATGTGCGACAGGGCGGTATCGTCGGATACTCAGCCGAAAGAGGCAAAATATCTTGAGATATGGTAAAATCATCGGCAGAACCGAGGTGGATCATACCCTATGAAAAAATACAGCAAGCTTAGTATAAAAATAATCCTGTTCTTCGTCGTGCTCGTTCTTATCATAGCCGCAGGGCTGGGCGAGATCGTCTATTACATGAGCTATAACAACTCGCGGTCGATGTATAAAGACAGGCTCGAGAGATTCGGCAGGTATATGGAAAGGATCCTTGATGCCGACATAATCAAGGATTGGCTCGAAAACGGCGGGGACGATTCTTATAAGATCTCGGTAAAGGAGCTTGAGGATCTCTGCGGCGCATTCATGCTTCATGATCTCTACGTCTGCCGTCCCGTCAAGGACAGCAGCGAGGTCATATATATCTTCGATATCTCCGCCGAGAAAGACGAAAAGAGCTATTCTCTCGGTATGAAGGCGGATTCTCCGCCCGCGTACGATAAGCTCATACAGTCGTTCCTTACGGGAGAGCCCGTTACGACCGACGAGCTGAACGATTCTCACGGCTGCGATCTTCTTACCGTTTTTGTTCCGCTTCGGCTCGACAGCGGAGAAGTGTATGCCGTTGCGGGCGTTTCGATAGAGATGGAGAACATAAGAAATATAGCCGCAGGCTCGTCGGTGCTTATGGTCGTTGTAATAGAAGGGGTAGTCGTGCTGTTCGCGGCGGCTCTGCTGCTGTTCATTCAGAGAAGAGTGGTGCGCCCCGTAAAGAAGCTCTCTCAGAAAATGGACAGCTTCGTCAGCAACGGCGCCGTTTCAGCCGAAAAGTACGTTCCCGTAATACGCACCAACGACGAGATAGAGCAGATGACCGATAACTTCAACAGCATGGCTGAGAGCATTATAAGCTACACTGCGGATATGAAGAAAATGACCGCCGCGCAGGAGAGACTCAGAGCCGAGCTTGACGTGGCGGGGGGAATGCGGTCGGCTATATCAGCCGATACCTCACAGCCCGCCTTTACCGAGCACGGGGAATTCGAGCTTTCGGCAAGTCTTAAAAACACGGTTTACAACAGCTGCAGCTTCTGCAATTACTTTATGACGGACGAGGATCACCTGTATATCATAATAGCCGAATCCGTCGGCAAAAAGCTTCAGTCCATGCTCGTTTCAATGCTTGCCTTCAATAATATCTGCGCTCTTGCGCGCACGGGCGCAGAGCCGTATAAGACCGCCTACGAGACCAACAACGCCCTGTGCGGCATAGAACGCAAAAGCGCCGATATGACCGTGAGCGCCCTTATAATAGAGATAGAGCTTTCCTCGGGCGTTATGAAGTACGTCAACGCGGGTATGCCGCCCCTGATAATAAAGCTCACGGGC
>CACWNZ010000285.1 GCA_902762335.1 uncultured Ruminococcus sp.
AAGGATACTTAAAAAAATATATCAGCCCGGAAGGCTCGAAAAATTTATAAAGACCTGCGACGACGAATTCTATGCAAGGCTGAATTTCCGCAGCGTGTTCCTGTGCAATATAGATAATCCCCTTATAGATAAGGACGAGCTGTATCTTGACTGCGGCGAATGCGGCTCAAGATGCGAGCAGCTTGAGGATCTCAAGGTAAGGAACAAGGGCTTCTGCGCCGTATTTCGTTGTCCGTCATGCAAGACCTTGTATTCGGGCAAGGTACAGTTCAGGCTGACTTACGACGGTGTTGTCGTTACAAAAAAGCTGTCTCCCTATACGGCGGACGAGACGGAAGAGTAAATTATTTACAAAGCAGACCTTTGGGTCTGCTTTTTTGTCTCGTTTGGGTCAGAATAAAACAAAAGGTCGGAAAATAGCAACTTTTTTCTCTCCGAAAACGGCAAATAGCGTTGATTATTACCGTAAAATATGGTTTAATGTAATATGAGACACTGCTATAAATGTCTTGAAAATCTGAGTAAAAGGAGAATAGTTGAATGGCAAGTGAAATGCTAAAGGCTGTGCTTGAGACAGAGGCGGAATGCTCTGCAAAAGAGGCTGAGGCAAAAAAAGAAGCCGAGCAGTTTATTCAGGATTCCAAAAAACAGGCATCGGAGCTTGTAGCTCAGGCAAAACAGGACGCAGAAAGGATGCTCGCCGATAACGAGAAGGAGATCGGCAAAAGGTCTGAAGAGGAACTGGAAAGAGCGAGGAAAGAGGCGCAGGCTGAAAGCTCGTCGATATCCGCAAGCGCGGAGAAAAATATCGGCAGGGTCACAAAGCTCGTTGTCGATATGCTCACCGAAGGCTCCGTCTGAAACGGCGTTTGCATCAAAAACAGTAAAAGTGTGGTGATAAACATTTGGCAAAGCTAAAAATGAGATCGGTAAGGATAGTTGCTCTTAAAAAGGACAGAAAGCGCGTGCTTGAGCATCTTCAGGACAGCGCCCTTGTCCACGTAAAAAAGAGCGATGAAGCGGAGGAAGGCTTTAAGCGCCTTGATACAGCCGCTCAGCTCAAGCAGTTTGAGCGCAATGCCGAGCTTACCGAACAGGCGCTCAGGATCTTAGGAAAGGCAGCGCCCGAAAAGAAGGGTATGCTCTCAGGCTTCAGAGGGAGAAAAGAGATCGATCCCGATGAGATAGGCAGGATAGCTGCGGATTCCGCGAAGATCATAGGTATATGTCAGAAGATCTGCAGGCTTGATAAGCAGAGAACGGACTATGCCGCCGAGCAGGTGAGGATAAGGACCCTGCTTGCTCAGCTTGAGCCGTGGAGAAAGCTCGATATCCCGCTCAATACGAAGGATACCCCCACTACGGCGGTGCTCATAGGCACTCTGCCCAAAATGTTCGACGACGTATCGCTTGCGCAGGTGCTTGCAAAGGAATGTCCCGGGCTGGTATTTGAGTTCGAGATACTCTATTCGTCGTCAAACCTTACCTGTATAACTCTGTTTGCGCCGAAAAAGCAGAGAGAGCAGGCGGAAAGAGCTCTGCGCACCATAGGCTTCTCACAGCCGCTCAACCCGACGAGCCGGACGCCCGTCGTAAAGGCTCAGCGGCAGACAGAAAAGAGCGAGGAGCTTGCAAAAAAGGACGAGGAGGCGCTTCAGGAGATAATCTCCCTTGCGGAATACCGCGAGAGGATCTGCGAAACGCAGGATTATTTCGTCCTCAGGTCAGAAAAATACAAGGTCTTATCTCAGCTTGATCAGACGAAGCACGTTTTCGTCCTCAACGGCTATATACCCGAGGAGGACTGCCCGAAGCTTGAGGCAATGTGCAGCAAGACAGCCGACTGCGTTGTCGAATTCGGAGAAGCGGGCGATGATGCCCCGATCAAGCTCAAAAACAACAGGTTCGCGGCACCTGCGGAGAGTATAGTAACAATGTACTCCACTCCTTCGCACGAGGATATAGACCCGACGCCGCTGCTTGCGTTTTTCTTCTATTTCTTCTTCGGCATGATGTTCTCGGACGCAGGCTACGGTCTGCTCATGGTGATAGCTACGGCTATAGCGCTAAAGGTGTTCAAGCCCGACAAGCGCATGAGGAACAACCTCAAGCTCTTCCAATACTGCGGAATAGCCACTATATTCTGGGGACTCGTATTCGGCAGTATCTTCGGCGATGCCCCCGCAATGTTCTATAAGATGTTCACGGGCAACGAGATAACCATGAAGGAGCTGCTGCCATGGTATACCCTCGATACGCAGAAGGACGCTCTCATGATAATGATAATGTCCATAGCTCTCGGTCTTGTACATATACTCGTGGGCATGGGCTGCAAATTCTACGT
>CACWNZ010000286.1 GCA_902762335.1 uncultured Ruminococcus sp.
TGTATTAAGTCACATTAATTGCAATTTACTTTGAAAAAATCAAATTTCATACCAAGTTAAAAAAATGTTCATAAAAAATTAACTCGTTCAAAAACCCTGCTAATAAAACAGTCCCGCCAGCGACAAGCTGCCGCTCCCGATTCGCTCTGCTCGCTTCACGTTGTTCCGCTCTGACCGTAACCGTGATACCTTGCTCCTGCGGCGGCAAGGATTCTATCAAAAAAAGCCGGTGCCGCAAATACGGCACCGACAGGATGGGGAAAAATATATGGAGAAAAACGACTGATACTTAACTTAAAAGTGGGGGCAAACAGAAGCTGCCCTGTTGATATTATATCAAGCTCGTAATAACCTGAACTTCTTCACCGCGAATACGGCTATGCAGTATGGGCGCGGGAATGAAGCTTCGGAAAGCATTGAAGCCGTGCCGCGAATTGGCACCGGCGGCTCGCCGGTGAAGCCGTTTTGCGGCGGGATAGGGGGAAATGACTGACGATCAATAGGGAAACAGAAATGAATAATACAGACGGTCTGAATGTGGAAAGTGGAATCAGTTGCCGGTAAGATTTGATAATTCCAAACCCCACATTTCACATTATCAGGAGAACAGGGGCGTTGAGAGATAGCGGTCGCCGGTGTCGGGAAGAAGGGCGACTATGAGCTTGCCCTTGTTCTCGGGGCGCTTTGCAAGCTCAACGGCTGCGTACAGAGCCGCGCCTGAAGATATGCCGACAAGGAAGCCCTCTTTGCGGGCTATGAGCCTGCCGAGGCTGAAGGCGTCGTCGTTCTCTACTGCGATTATCTCGTCATATACCGAGGTGTCAAGAGTGTCGGGGACGAAGCCTGCGCCGATTCCCTGTATCTTATGAGGACCTGCAACGCCCTTTGAAAGAACGGGTGAGCCTGCCGGCTCAACCGCAACGACCTTTACCGAGGACTTCTGCGACTTGAGATAGCTGCCTACTCCGGAAAGCGTGCCGCCTGTGCCTACGCCCGCTACAAATATATCGACTTCGCCGTCGGTATCGTTCCAGATCTCGGGACCCGTCGTTTCGGTGTGTGCCTTGGGATTTGCGGGGTTGACGAACTGACCCGGGATAAAGCTGTGGGGCAGCTCCTTTGCAAGCTCCTCTGCCTTTGCTATAGCGCCCTTCATTCCCTTAGAGCCGTCGGTAAGAACAAGCTCTGCGCCGTATGCCTTGAGCAGGTTCCTTCTCTCAACGCTCATCGTCTCGGGCATGGTAAGGATTATGCGGTAGCCCCTTGATGCTGCTACCGCCGCAAGACCGATCCCTGTGTTGCCGCTGGTGGGCTCGATAATGACGGAATCCGCGCTGAGCAGCCCCTTTTCCTCGGCATCGTCTATCATTGCCTTTGCGATCCTATCCTTAACGCTGCCTGCGGGGTTGAAGTATTCAAGCTTTGCGGCTATCCTTGCCTCAAGCGCTAATTCCTTTTCGATCTTTTTCAGTTCAAGAAGCGGTGTGCCGCCTATAAGCTCCGTTATGCTCTGATGTAATTTCATAATGATCTCTCCTTGTTAAATATAATATATTGTTTTTCTTATCGCTCGGTATCTCTGCCTGAATGATGCTTGAGCATCAACATCGTTCGCTCAGCCTTGTCTTCATTTTTATTACCTCACTTCATAATACTTAGTATTCCTACCGAAATGATAGGCTAATTATAACACTATGCTTTTGATTTGTCAACAGCTTTTTTATTTTTTTCCGATAATATTTTTGTGCTCATTGACAGTGCGGTTTTGCAGGAATATAATCTATGTAAATACTATGCAAAACGGAGGATACTGTATGATCGTTATCGACTGCCATGCACACATATACCACAGAAAATTAGCATCCCGCGCGGTAAAGGGCGTGGGGGAATTCTATAATGTAGACATGAACTGCGGCGGAACGGCTGATGAGCTTGCGGAGCTTGCCACATCATCACCCGTAAAGAGATTTGTGGTCAATTCTGTTGCCATGAACGCAAAGAGCGTTAAGAAGCTGAACGACTTTGTAGCGCAGGAATGTGCTGCACACAGCGAGCTTGTCGGGCTGGGCACTTTGCACCCCGATATGGAGGACGCCGATCTTGACGAGGAGATAGACAGGATAATCTCTCTCGGACTGAAGGGGATAAAGCTTCACCCCGATACGCAGGATTTTGAAGCCGACTGCCCTGCGGCAATGAGGATATACGAAAAAATAAGCGGCAGGCTGCCGCTGCTCATTCACAGCGGAGACTACCGCTACGACCGTTCGCACCCGAGGCGCACGGCGAATATAATCGACAGCTTCCCGGATCTTACCGTAGTTGCGGCGCATCTCGGCGTC
>CACWNZ010000287.1 GCA_902762335.1 uncultured Ruminococcus sp.
TTAGGCGGCACGGGAACAGCGTTATAGCGCATAACGTCCGTAATGAGCAGGGCGTTGGCGATCCCGTGGGGTATATGATGGAAAGCGCCGAGCTTATGAGCCATAGAATGGCATACGCCGAGGAAGGCATTTGCAAAAGCCATGCCCGCAAGGGTAGAAGCCGTAGCCATTTTTTCTCTTGCGACGGGATCGTTTGCGCCGTTTTCGTATGCCGAGGGCAGGTAGTCAAAGATGTTCCTCATAGCCTTGAGCGCAAGACCGTCTGTATATTCGGTAGCCATGATAGAAGCGTAAGCCTCAAGAGCGTGGGTCAGCGCATCTATACCCGAGGCGCTGGTAAGACCCTTGGGCTGATTCATCATGTTGTCGGCATCTATTATTGCCATGTCGGGGAGAAGCTCGTAATCGGCAAGGGGATATTTTATATTCGTCGTTTCGTCGGTGATAACGGCAAAGGGAGTTACCTCGGAGCCCGTACCCGATGAGGTGGGGATAGCAACGAAGTAAGCCTTCTCGCCCATTGTCGGGAAGGTGTATATCCTCTTGCGGATATCCATGAAGTCCATAGCCATTTTGAGGAAGTCGGCGTCGGGATGCTCGTAGAGCACCCACATGATCTTGCCTGCGTCCATAGCCGAGCCGCCGCCGAGGGCGATTATCACGTCAGGTCCGAAGAGTTCCATAGCCTTGGCGCCCTCCTTGGCAGATGCAAGGGTCGGGTCGGGCTGTACGTCGTAGAAGCAGGTGTGCTGAATGCCCAATTCGTCAAGCTTTGCCTCGATGGGGGCAACGTAGCCGTTTTTATAAAGGAAGCTGTCGGTAACGATGAACGCCTTTTTCTTATGCATTACCGTGCCGAGCTCGTCAAGAGCTATAGGCATACAGCCCTTCTTGAAATATACCTTCCGGGGTGTTCTGAACCAAAGCATATTCTCTCTCCTCTCTGCAACCGTCTTGATATTGAGCAGGTGCTTTACGCCGACGTTCTCGGAGACGGAATTGCCGCCCCACGAGCCGCAGCCGAGTGTAAGAGAAGGAGTGAGCGCAAAGTTATACAGATCGCCGATACCGCCGTGTGACGACGGTGTGTTTATAAGGATACGGCAGGTCTTCATTGCGTTGTAGTGCTTTTCTATCTTTTCCTTCTGCGCGGGGTGTATGAACAGCGACGAGGTATGACCGTATCCGCCATCTGCAACGAGCTGAGCTGCCTTTGCAAGAGCCTCGTCAAAGCTCTCCGCCTTATACATGGCAAGTACGGGAGAAAGCTTCTCATGCGCGAATTCCTCGCTTATATCAACAGAAGTCACCTCGCCAATAAGCACCTTAGTGCTCTCGGGAACGGACACGCCTGCAAGCTCGGCTATCCTGTGCGCCTTCTGACCGACTATTTTTGCGTTGAGGGAGCCGTTTATGATAATGGTCTTTCTGACCTTCTCAAGCTCATCGTCCTTAAGGAAGTAGCAGCCTCTGTCTGCGAATTCCTGCTTTACGGCATCGTAGATATCCGAAAGCACGGTAACGCTCTGCTCGGAAGCGCAGATCATGCCGTTATCGAAGGTCTTTGAATGGATTATCGAATTGACCGCAAGCTTTATGTCGGCGGTGCTGTCGATAATAACGGGAGTATTGCCTGCGCCGACGCCGAGGGCGGGCTTTCCTGAAGAATAAGCCGCCTTTACCATGCCGGGACCGCCCGTTGCAAGAATAGTATCCGAGGTCTTCATTAGCTCGTTGGTAAGCTCAAGAGAAGGCACGTCTATCCATGCTATTATATTCTCGGGAGCGCCTGCCTTTACGGCTGCCTCAAGAACTATCTTTGCGGCGGCAATAGTAGACCTCTTTGCGCGGGGGTGGGGGCTGATTATGATGCCGTTTCTTGTTTTAAGGCAGACGAGAGCCTTGAATATAGCTGTAGAGGTCGGGTTGGTAGTGGGTATCACCGCGCCGATAACGCCTATAGGCTCGGCTATTTTCTTTACTCCGAAGGCGGGGTCATAGTCTATAACGCCGCAGGTCTTAGTATCCCTGTAGTGATTGTAGATATATTCCGCCGCATAGTGATTTTTTATTACCTTATCCTCAACTACGCCCATGCCTGTTTCTTCAACAGCCATTTTTGCAAGGGGTATTCTTGCCATGTTTGCAGCAATGGCAGCCGCTCTGAATATCTCGTCTACCTGCTCCTGCGTGTAGGCGGCATATTTTTTCTGAGCCTCTCTTACCTGAGCAAGCTTTGCGCTGAAGCTGTCAAGATCCTCAACAAGACCGTTTTCCGTATTAGTCACGACTTTGTTTTCTTCCATAGCTCTGTCCTCCGTTTTCATTTTCTATAAAATA
>CACWNZ010000288.1 GCA_902762335.1 uncultured Ruminococcus sp.
CCTCGGCGTTTTCGTCAATGGTAAGGTACACCACGGGCAGCCCGTTGTCCTCGAGTATTTCAAGTGAGGTATCAGCCGCCGAGGTCGGCATTGCGGGGATCATCAGCGCAGCAGACAGCATTACCGAAGCGGTCAGCCTGCCGATGCGTGTTCTTATGCGATCCATAGTATCCTCCTTTGTCGGAATTATTTACTGCAATTATATCACGTTTATTGCCGCCCTGCAAGAAAAAACCGACAAAACAAAAGCAGGACTGCCGTGGAGTAGTCCTGCGGGTCCGTATCAGGCTGTGTAGGTTTTCCATTCGCCTGCGGTGTATCTGTACTTCGTCTTTTCGGCAATGCCTCTGCCGGCTTTGGCGGGGGTAGAGGTGTCTATGGTATATATCTGTCCTGCGTTGGCGTTCTCGTCAAATTTGAGATCCGCGGTCTGATAGCCGTTCTTTCCGTCGACTATATCCTGATCCGCAGCGTCCTCGCTCTTGCCGCTGACACTGTTTATAAAGGTCGCGGACATACTCGGGTTTTTCTGTGTGTCCATTATATACAGCGTATGCACAGTGCTGTCCTTGGGGCTGTCCGAACTGTTCTGACCGCTCTGCTCTGAAAGGCTGCTGCTCTCGGCGCTGTTCTTGGCGTCGGTGTCGTTTTTGGTGCTGCACGCCGTGCCTATAGAGAGGCATACCGCCGCAGGCGGGGCTTTGTTTTCCCGTTTTTTATCTTGATGTTATTGTACGGGATCCCGGAGGAATAATCAAACAAGTATATCCTTATAAAATCAAGCTCGGCATGAAAAATTAAAACAGCGGCTTTTGTCTGTCGAAAAATACGCCCCAATTTATATATTTTTTATCCCTGAGCTCCTTTGCAAAGCAGAGCAGCGGGATCACGACGGTTTCATTCAGGAAGGAATACGCCTTTATCCTGCCGTTCTCCGTTTCCACCTCGGAGAACGTCACAAGGCAGCAGTCGCACAGCCTGTTCATAAGGCGCTCCGCTTTTTTTACGTCCATTTCGATCCTTGACGCTATCACCGACAGCGCCACGGGGATATTTTTTCTGCTGTACATAAAGAAAAGGATCTTCAGTATATCCCTGTCGGCAAGCAGAGAGAGCGTTTCGGAGAGCTCTGCGACGTTCTCAAAATATCTTGCATAGCCCTCCTCGGGCTCGGGCATATAAAACCAATACCTGCATTCTGTGTTGATCTTGGAATCGAGCATACCCTCGTCAAGGCTTGCCCTTGCATAGTAATTGCAGCCTCCGCTCATTCTTATGTTATCGAGAGGACTGTTACCGAAGCTGTCCTTGATGTTTTCGACACCCGTAAGTCCCGGAGCTATCGCCCATATAAGCGAGAAGCCCTTTTTGAAGCCCTCTGTCCTTCCCATAGAGAGAAGCTCGTCGGTCAGCATATTTTCAAGTGAATTATACTCCTTCCTCCCGAAAAGCTTATCCGTAGTAACTCCGAAGGCGTCCGCAATGCTCGGGATTATCTCGGCATCGGGTACGCCGCCCCTCTCCCAATTTGATACTGCCTGTGTGGTCACTCCCACGAGCCTGCCGAGCTCCTCCCGGGTGATCCCCTTTTCGCGCCTGAGCTTTTTATCTGTTCGCCTATCATTATTTCACGTCCTTATACGGTTTTTGTTTGATTATATCACAGACCGACCCGCTTGTGAAGCCTAAAAAGAAAAGAGCCGCCGCTGAAGCGGCAGCTCAGGGTATTACCGGTCGATAAGACCTGCTATGCTTTTTTTGAAGAATCGTCAAGAGATACAGTATCGGCGCGGCGTCAAGTCAACGCTCATAATTGCGGCTGTCCACAAGATCCTTTGTGTAATCGGCGACCTTGGAAAGACCCTCGTTATTGAGCTTTTCAACGTTTTCCGAGATACGGGTCTTAAGCTCAATGTCGGTGTGTTCCATTGCGACAAAATCGCCGTTTATCTTTATGTAAGGACTGAGCCCGAGAAGATAGTCGACGGATACGTCAAAATACTTCGCAAGCTTCATGAGTGTCTCGCCGTTGGGAATCCCTCCGTTTTTCCATTTGCTTATTATTCCCGACGAAAGACCTATCTCCTTGCCGATAGGATTGGGTCTTTTTCCGCTTCGCAGACACAGGTTGTAAAACCTCTTCCAGAACATAGTATTACCCCCCTAAAACACAGGATACAACAAAATAAAAGTCGGTAAGAAAACAACGGCTGACGGACGTAATGAAAAAATATACCTTTTTCATTTTCACGGGAACAGCATACACCGGACCGTCGGAGGATCACCGGTCCGTATCGGCGCCGTATGTCCCGATACAGCAGGAATATCCGCAGANTAAATTGGTAAAGTCCAAAATATTACCGCTTATGCTATCATAATAGTACCACAGTCAAGCCGTAAAAACAAGTCCAAATTATTAATTAAGGCTTAATTTTTTTTGGATATTTAACAAACTATCAGTTTATTCTGCATTTTGCGCCGTTCATGCCGAGCAAAAGGGTACAAACGGTGAACAGGCAGCGTATTCCGACAAGCGTGATCACTCGTTTACACTGTTAGCTTTATGCATTTTTTGCAACCCTTTGCATAAAAATACCAATTAACGAAGCTGCGACAAAAAACGGGACTGCCGCAGCAGACCCGGAATTGAAGATATTGCAATGAAGAACAGAGGGAAAAACATTATGCGCCCATAAGCTCACCTAAGGTCGTATACAAGGTAAGGTCCCTTGCACTTATAGGCAGGTAAGGGTCACCGCAATAATATATAGTGATTTCTTGATAATCATAATCATTATCATTAGGTGTTCCTGTGATATAATAATCATACTCGGATATATAGTCCTTCAGGTCGGTGAGACCCGAATATTCCAGCGCGCCTGCAACAGTGGCTTTAAGAGCAGCTGTTTTGCGCGAGGATATAGATGAGCCTTTGTCCGGCATCGTATCGGCTGTTACGCCTGCATCGTTGTCAAAGTTGATCGCTCCGGAAACTATAGTAACATAATAGATTTTACAGGCGTTTTCTATCGTTTCGGCATTTTCTATCATTTTGTCATAGTTGCCCTTTTGTACGGCTTTTACCCAAATAAATATCGCAAGAATTACTATAACAGCGCAGCCTGCGGCAATGAATACCTTTCTCTTTGTTTTTCTGGATTTAGCGGAAGCTTTCTGCTCCTGCGCAAGTGCATCGGCAGAATCCTGTACTACCGCAACAGCCGCAGAAGAAGGATAGCTGCCGACCTTTGCGGGAGAAGGCGGAGGGGTAAAGTAGCTCACGGTGCCGCTTTCTCCGAAGAAATTTGCGCACGCCTTGCAGAAAACCGCATCTGCATCATTCTCCGTATTGCACCTTGCGCATAGCTTTTTATCTTTGGCGATCGTCTCGGGGACTTCCCGATCATATTTTGCTATAGGTCTTATGAGGTTTTTTTCTTCCTGCCCGGTCAGTCTGAAAAGACAGACTGTTCTTGTATTTTGCATTTTATCACGCCCCGGTCTGTTTTGTAAGTCTGTGAAGGCTGTAACATGATTATATCACAAACCGGACAGAAAAGCTATACTATTTATAAACATGGATTGTGTCAAGTAGTTCTGGGAAAAATCAAACTGCCTTAAGTCTGGCAAAGGCTTTTAAGAGGACAGAAGTGCCTGTGAGTTTGCCATAAGTAAACGCAGCCGGAGTAGTGTTTTTCT
>CACWNZ010000289.1 GCA_902762335.1 uncultured Ruminococcus sp.
ATGCCCTTTTCCTTGAGCTTGAATATATCTCCCGGCTGGGTACCCGGGTGTACCTTATAGCTGACCTTGCCGTCGAGAGTAGGAACGATGATCTCGTGACCGAGAGCCGCCTGAGCAAAGGTTATCGGGATCTCGCACCATACGTCGTCGCCCTTGCGCTCGAAGATCTCGTGCTTTTTGACGTTTACGTAAATATTCAGATCGCCCGCTGCGCCGCCGTTATAACCGCTGTGTCCCCTGCCGCTTATGGTAATTACCTGGTCCTGATTGATACCCGCGGGGATATTCACGGAAATAGTCTTGGACGAGCGAGTACGCCCTGCGCCCGAGCACTTGGGGCAGGGTTTTTCTATTATCTTGCCCTTGCCGCGGCACTTGTCGCAGGTCTGCGAGGTATGTACTATACCGAAGGGCGTTCTCTTCTGCACAGTGACCTGTCCTGTTCCGTTACAGTTGGGGCAGGGCTTGAGCTGTGTACCCTTTGCCGCGCCCGTGCCGCTGCAGTCCTTACAGGTGTCGACGTTCTGATAGGTAACGTCCTTTTTGCAGCCCTTGGCAGCCTCCTCAAAGGTGATGGTGACCGACGTCTCAACGTCCGAGCCTCTTCTCGGGGCATTCTGGTTTCTTGCGCTTCTTCCGCCGCCGAAGCCGCCAAAAAAGCTGTTGAATATATCGCCTATGTCGATATCCTGTCCGAAGGGACTTCCGCCGCCGTAGCCCGCGTTGAAGTTCGGGTCTACGCCCGCAAAGCCGAATTTATCGTATCTTGCGCGCTTGTCCTTATCGGAAAGCACCTCGTAAGCCTCGTTGACCTCCTTGAATTTTGCCTCAGCCTCTTTGTTGCCGGGATTGAGGTCAGGATGATATTTCTTCGCCTGCTGACGGTATGCTTTTTTTATTTCGTCGTCAGAGGCACCGCGCTGAACGCCGATGACCTCATAATAATCTCTTTTATTCTCTGCCAAGTAAGCTCACCCCAAATCATCTCCGCCTGTATGCGAAGAGCTTTACTGTCCTTATCGTACTATGCCGCACAAAAGGACCGTATATTAATAATAATACAATATCACACGTTTTGCAAGTGCTTTTTATCGTATAGCACAAAGGGAGAAGACGTTTTCAGCTTCTCCCTTTGCTTATCTCTCACGAGTTTATCGTCTTATCACGGCTTATCGTCGTCAACGTCTCTGTAGTCGGCATTATAAACGCCGTTGTCGCTCTCGGGAGCCTGATTCTGAGCCGCGCCCTGAGCTGCCGCATCCTGATAGAGCTTTTCCGATACGGCATACATATCCTTCTGCAGCTCGTCCTTGGCGATCTGAATATCGTCGATATTGTTCCTTGAGAGCGCAGCCTTTACGGCAGCCACCTTAGCGTTGAGGTTATCCTTATCGGCATCGGAGATATGCTCACCGTTCTCGTTGATGAGCTTTTCAACAGCGTAAACAAGATTTTCCGCATCGTTCTTCTTGTCTACCTCTTCTCTGCGCTTCTTATCCTGAGCCGCATACTCCTCGGCATCATGGATAGCCTTATCTATATCGTCCTTGCTCATGTTGGTGTTTGAAGTGATAGTGATGTGCTGCTCTCTGCCCGTGCCGAGATCCTTTGCGGAAACGTTTACTATACCGTTGGCATCTATATCAAAGGTTACTTCGATCTGCGGAACGCCTCTCATTGCGGGAGCGATGCCGTCAAGCTTGAACAGACCGAGCTGCTTGTTGTCCCTTGCGAACTCACGCTCACCCTGAAGAACGTTTACCTCGACCTGAGTCTGATTATCTGCTGCGGTCGAGAAGATCTGGCTCTTCTTCGTGGGGATAGTGGTGTTCCTCTCGATGATCTTCGTCATGATACCGCCCTGTGTCTCAACGCCGAGTGAAAGCGGGGTAACATCAAGAAGGAGAAGACCCTGAACGTCGCCGCCGAGAACGCCTGCCTGTATAGCTGCGCCGATAGCAACGCACTCATCGGGGTTGATGCCCTTGAAGGGATCCTTGCCGATAAGACCCTTTACAGCCTCCTGAACTGCGGGAATTCTTGAAGAGCCGCCGACCATGAGCACCTTGTCGATCTCGCTGATGTTCAGACCCGAATCCTTGAGAGCCTGACGAACGGGACCCATAGTTTTTTCAACAAGGTCTGCCGTAAGCTCGTTGAATTTAGCTCTTGTAAGAGTATAGTCAAGGTGCTTAGGACCCGTAGCGTCGGCAGTGATGAAGGGAATGTTGATCTGAGCGGTGGTTATGCCCGAAAGCTCGATCTTAGCCTTCTCAGCCTCGTCCTTAAGACGCTGCATAGCGGTCTTGTCGCCCGAGAGGTCGATGCC
>CACWNZ010000290.1:0-1414 GCA_902762335.1 uncultured Ruminococcus sp.
CTGAAATTTTCATATGGAAAGCTCCCCCGGGGAACAGACCTGAAGGTCTGTCCTCGGGGGGAGCTTTATCCGTTCAGCCGTTATCTGCGGCAGGCTCAACGAACAGCGTTTTCTGATTGACGTATATGACCATGCCGGGCTTTGCGCCCTGGGGCTTGCTGACATATCTTATCTTGGTATAATCGACAGGCACCTTGCCCGCGTCCCTTGCCTTGCTGTGACCTGCCGCCAGAGCCGCCGCATAAAGAATATCCTGCTCGTCAGGCTCTCTGCCCTCGCATACGAGCACGGTATGAGAGCCGGGTATGTCTTTGGTATGGAACCACAGGTCGTTCTTGTCCGCCTGCTTCAGCGTGAGCCTGTCGTTCTGCCTGTTGTTCCTGCCGACAAGTATCCTGAAGCCGCCCGCGCTTCTGTATTCGAGGGGCGGCAGGGCTGCCTCGTTCTTCTGCTTTTTTCCCTTTGCCTTTACGTACCCCTGCTCTATGAGCTCCGTCCGTATCTCCTCAAGCTCCCTCACCGTCCTTGCGCGGGAAAGGCTGTCGAGAACCGACGAAACGTAGTCCAGCTCCTTTTCGGCTGTCTCTATCTGCACCTTCAGCACCTGCTCGGCGGTCTTTGCCTTCTGATAGCTTTTGTAGTACCTTTGGGAATTGACCGCCGCAGAAAGCGACGGGTCAAGCTTTATTTTTATCTCCGCCATGTTCTCATCATAGAAATTCTCTGCGACAAGCTCGCAGGCTCCCTTTTCTATCCGGTACAGATTTGCCTGTATGATATCCCCGCATATACGGAAATATTCTCTGTCGGCGCAGGCTTTAAGCTCGTCGCCCTGGGCGTATATCTTTCTTATCAGTCTTGCGGCGGTATTGTTGAGCAGTCTGTTCAGATCCTCGCTCCTGCGGCGCATCGTCTCTGCCGCGTCCTTCTTTGCGTAATAGCCTTCAAGCAGCTCCGAAAAGCCGCCGTCCTGCTTTTCGGACCTTCCGCTGCCGTACTGCTGTATCGCTTCAAAGGTGAAATCCACCGGCTTGCCCGTGAGGTCGGTTATGATATAGGGCTCGCCGCTGCACTCGCGCACCATGGATATTATTCTTTTCAGGAAAAATCTCAGTCTTGTGATAAGCTCCTCGTCGAGCCGCCTGTTTGAAACGTCCCTGCCCCTGCCCGTAAGATGCTCAAGCTCGCGGCAAAGTATAGGTGACGTTCCCTGCATTACCGAGAGCAGCGCCTTTGAGAGCGGCTGCTCGTTCGGCAGCTCCTGCACGGCTTTTATAATATCATCGGCATCACTGTCAAGGATACACAGCTTGTTCTGCGCGGGCGGCAGCTCATATCTCAGTCCGGGCAGTATAAGTCTTTGCGAGGACATAGAGGCGTCTACCCTGCGGAACGCGTCTATTATTATGCCGTC
>CACWNZ010000290.1:1430-4110 GCA_902762335.1 uncultured Ruminococcus sp.
CATAGAGGCGTCTACCCTGCGGAAAGCGTCGATTATTATGCCGTCGCCGTCAAGAAAGACTATATTGCTGTACTGTCCCATTATCTCTACGGCAAGGGTCATGGTGACGAGATCACCCAGTTCGTTCGTTCCCTCAAAATCGAGCATGAGCAGTCTTTCAAGCTGCGGCTGCCTGATAGCCCTCAGTCTTGCGCCCGAGAGCCGTTTTCTCAGCAGCATACAGAGCATGGGCGGGGTCTTGGGATTTTCGGGCGCGCCCGAGGTGAGCCCTATCCTTGCGCTGCCGGGTCTTGCTGAGATGAACAGCTTTTTAGCGCCCTCTCTTGAGCGCATGGATATGACAAGCTCGTCCCGCGATGGTTGATATATCTTATCCGCCTTGCTGTTTATAAGAGCCTCCTCAAGCTCTTTTTTTATGTGTCTTAAAAAGGCTCCGTCAAGTGCCATAAGTACCTCCTAAATATACATAACGCCGTCAGTGTCTGCCGCCGCTCTTATAAACTCCGTACCGGGAAAGCGCTCTTCAAGCAGCCCCTTCAGCTTTGGTACGATGTGCTTCTCAGAGCCGTAATGTCCGAGATCGAACACGGCTGTGCCGCAGGAATTCGCTTCGATTATATAATTGTGCTTTATCTCGCCCGTGATGAGCGCGTCGGCTCCCGTCCTTCGGGCAAGAGATATATTGCTCCCGCCTGCGCCGCAGGATACGAGGACTCGCTTTATCTTTCTGCCGCAGTCGGTATATCTCAGTCCCCCGAGCCCGAGACGGCTCTTTATTTCTGCGGCAAGCTCTGTGCATGAAAGCTCCTCCGCAAGCTCGCCCAGAAGGGCGCAGTCCTCGTCAAAAAGCTCCTTTGCTTCAACGCCGATAAGCTCCGCAAGGGTATCGTTCACGCCGCCTCTTGCGGTGTCGAGATTTGTATGCGCTGATATCACGGTAATATCAGCCCTTGCCGCAAGATAGGGAACGCCCCTGCAGTCGAGCCTTTTCAGCGGGTCGAAGATAACGGGGTGGTGGGTGACTATTATCCCCGCACCCAGCTTTTCCGCCTCGCTTATCACGGCGGGTGTCACATCAAGGGCAAGAAGCACCCTGTCGGCAGTCTTGTCCGCCCCGCCTATCAGCAGACCCGCATTATCGAAGCCCATAGCCGTATCGAACGGCGCAATGCCGTTTATGAAGTCATATATCTCTCCTGCGCTTATCATTCCGTTCCCTCCTCAAGCTCCCGAAGGATACTGCCGCAGCTTTCCGCCGCTTTAATGTCGCCGGACTGCATAAGTCCGTTTATCTTTTTTCTCAGCTTGCCCTTTATCATATCGGTATAGCGTGCAGCCTCCTCGGAGCCGTCGTCGGCAAGTCTGCCGAGATATTCAAATCTGCTGCCGCATTTACGCACCCTGCCGTCGTATACGCAGAGCATTACGCTGTAGCATTTTCTGCCCGTTATACAGGCTCGTTCTTGTTTTATATCAAAGCCCTCCGCGCACAGAAAGGCGCGCAGAACGTGCGCTCTTGTCATGGGCTGGAGTATGAGCCGTCTGCTTTCGTCATAGAACCATTCCGTTCTTTTTATCATTGCGGCGATAAGCTCTCCGCCCATTCCCGCTATAACTATATCCGTAGCCTCATCGGGCGATATGCCGTCGGGTCCGTCACAGAGCACGGTCTTAACCTTATCCTCAACGCCGAAGCGGATAATATTGCTTTTTGCGTTTTCGAGGGGACCCTTTCTTATATCCGAAGCCACCGCCGAGCTTATTTTTCCCTTTGCCGCAAGGTAAACGGGCAGGTAAGCGTGGTCGGTGCCTATATCGGCAAGTCTTGCGCCGTCCCTTACGAACGAGGCGCACAGCGCAAGCCTGCTGTCAAGCGGTATCTGATTTTTTACACTCACACAAGCACGTCCTTTTTTCCGTATGGAAGAAGCCGCCGCCCCGTAAGGCAGCGGCTCGGTGTTTTCTCATTTATCCTTGATATGCTCGTTGACAGCATTTACAAGCTCGTCAACGTCCACACCGTGAACGGCGCACGCCTGTTCTACTGTCTCGCCTCTTGATGCGGGGCAGCCGAGGCAGTGCATTCCTATCGAAAGAAAGATAGGCGCTGTCGTTTCGTCGATATCGAGTATCTCACCGATTATAGTGTCCTTCGTTATCTGTGCCATTATATCAGTTCCTTTCCTTGTTTTTCTTGAGTAATGCTATTATAATACTTTCTTTCCCTTTTTTCAATACTTTATGCGCCAAAGTCTTACACGGCAGCGCGGTAAAGCTCAGACAGCGCCGTTAATGCGTCGGACGGGAAATTAAACCGAAGCTTTAAGCTGTTTTCATTATGCTTGATTGATTTTCATAAAGCAATGCTTTATAATTAAGGCAGATCAAGGATAACGATCGACCCGGACAGCGTTCAGGCTGTGATCAGGTGTCAGCCCGCCAATTATCAAAAACAAAATCAAAAGGGATGTGTGTGAAAATGGTAGAGCTCAGTCTGTTATACCCCGCAAACGTAAAGCCCGATACAAAGGTACTCAGCCCCGAAACGATAAATGACCTCTCGATCGAATTTATATGTGAGAAGCTCTCGGGTGAGCTTTTCGAGCAGAACATCATCAAGAACATAATGATAAACTTCGAGAAGAATCCCGAGGTCATACGCTACCGCAGGGATATTTTC
>CACWNZ010000291.1 GCA_902762335.1 uncultured Ruminococcus sp.
AGACTGAAGGTATCGGACAGCATCTGATCCGTCTGAGCCTTGTCCATTTTTTCGTCATTGCTCTGCGTATCGGTCCCGTTGAAGAACGCATCGAACAGACTGCAGCAATTTTCGTCTGTATCACCCGAGGCTGCCCAATATATCATGGTAGTATCGTCAATGACGGTACGGTGTCTTTTTTCTGAAAGAAGATAGTTGAACGCTTCGGAATATTTCTTCATGGCTTCTTCGGAAATATTGCTGTTATAGGACTGTTCGTTGCCGTAGGAACAGCCTGCCGACGTTTTGAAGCCCACAAGAACGGTACCCGATGCCTGCCCGCCGACAACGCCCTTTATCTTGTTGTGTATCCTTGCAATAGACTGAGTTCTTCCCGTCACGGCGCATTGTGCGGAATGAACGTCATTCTGTTCTTCAAGACCCGTAGCTGAAATGAACTTGTCCTTTATAAGCTTTTCGTCATGAAGAAGACGGTCGGGATAACCGTTAAGACAGAACACGAAATAAGAGCCGCTGTATTCCTTGACTATAGAGAGCAGCGCAGGATTTTCAGTCTCTTTTTCGGGCTCCCAGCTCTGAATGAAGCATCTGTATGCGTTTATCAGCGGGGTATCCATTCCTTCGATGAACTCAAGATTCGCTTTGACGAATGCATCGTGAGATTTCTTAGCCTTGCCTGTTTTGTCAAGGGGAGTAAATACGTTTTCCTTTTTATCATAGTTGAGCCCGAAGATATAAAGCGGTCTGTGCTCAATAATATTCGATTCTATGCCGGGCTTCTCCGTTCTTTTGGGCATTATCACCGTGCGCGGCTCAAGCCTTTCCTTCTCAATGCCCTTTTTATCTGTGTACGTACTTTTCCTGCGGTACGGCGTTATAGCAGCTATACTGCCCTCGGGAGTTAATGCTATGAGAAAATGTACGTTCTGCTTAGAAAACCCGTCCGCAACCATTTTGCCGTTTTTGGCAAGCTCATCGTAATAATCACATAAGGCGCTTATCAGCATTTCATCATCTCCTTATATCTGCGGACGTCGATCACCCCGTTTATCATGTGCGGGCGGTAATAGACCGTTGATGCCTTGTCCGAGAAGACCGGCTCGTCCCAATCGTTATTTTTCGGGATCCCTTTATCCTCAAACATTACCTTGTAGCTCATAAAGCCGAGATCGTGATCGCCCATAGCCGTTATTTCCGGGCTTATCCTGCTCAGGTCAAAATCTTCTACCAATTCTATCCTTCTTACGGGGAACTCTGCGCAGCCGAAGCATGGCGTGCGGAAGCACTGACCCTTTTCTATGCGCCGCTTGATGATATTGTAGTGCTTTTTCTCGTCCTCGTCGTCATGGGTACTTTTAAGACCTGTCATCTCAAAGTGGAATTCAATGCCGTAGCATACGTTTTTCAGCAGCATTGACGCTCTCTGAGTTCTGTCATCACAGGTGTAGACCGAAGGGTCCTTTCCGCTGCCGTTCATCTGTCCCTTAACGCTCATCAGCGGCACCTTTTCCTTGACCTCGTTTCTTCTGACGCTTGTAAAGTCGATAGGGTTGAATACTACGATCTTATCTATCTCGTAGCGTATCGCCGGCTTCCAATAGATGCTTTTAAGCATACCCTCAAGCGCACCGGGCGTAGGAACGTCGTAGCTTACCCTTTCAACCTTCATCTCGGGTCGGGTAAACAAAGCGTAATCTCCCTCTGCAATTATCCTGAATCCTCTGCTCATTTTCGGCATACCTCCTTATATAATGTAATCTTTTGCCTCAAAAGTGACACCCTTTTCGGGAGAATAGCAGTCCGCGTTTTCAAGACACCATATCCCGCCGTATTCCTTAACGACACCCTGTCGTATAAGCTCATTCAGCTCATAAACGTATACAGTAAAGGTATATTTCTGAAGTCTGCGGTGATCCGTAAAGCCCGTTGTCCTCAGCCGTGCAATAAGCGTTCTGCTCTCGTCATCGCGTTCTACGGCTACGGCGGCGGTGTTGTCCTCTATCATTCTGAATTTCCTTGCGTAATCTGCAAAGGGGAGAGAATCAAGGTGCCTGTTATCACCCGCAATGGTTTTTTCTCTTATCTGCTCATCGTTGAACGCATAGAGCCTGTCATAGTATTCTCTTATACATTCCTGTGAGGAAATATCCTCATACCGCTCTAGCAGCGACCTTGTCATATTGCTTTTTACGTCCTCCGCGCTGCTGTCAAGCGAGAAGATATTTATTTCGGCGTTTTTGCGTTTTCCTTCACGGTTGCAGCGCCC
>CACWNZ010000292.1 GCA_902762335.1 uncultured Ruminococcus sp.
ATCTATGCGTTACAAAAATGCGTCAGAGGTAAACGGCAGTGAATCTATGCGTTACAAAAATGCGTCAGAGGTAAACGGCAGTGAATCTATGCGTTACAAAAATGCGTCAGAGGTAAACGGCGGTGAATCTATGCGTTACAAAAATGCGTCAGAGGTAAACGGCAGCGTATCCGTGCGTTGCATATATGCGTCAGAGGTTAGGTAAGTTAATGTAAGGTAAGTTAAGATAAGGTAAGGTAAGTAAAGGTAAGGTAAAAAAAAGAAAGGTGAGTGAAAGTGTAGTAAAACACGAACACACACCTTTTTGTTTTGTCATAATATGTTTACGAACACACAAACACACACTTATAACGGTCTGATTATCACAGGACCGTAATTGTCGGGGTATTCCTCTGCGGTGATGGTCCCCGTGGCTTCGTCTATGTCGATAATGCCGTAGCAGCCGTCATAGCCTATTGAGCCGGGATTCATGACGAGCATTCTGCCGTCGGCGGTGGTGACGGGCTTATGCGTATGCCCGAAAAGGACTAACGTACTGCGCGTGACCGTGGGTTATCATTATCCTTTTGCCGCAGATCTCTACAGTCATCAGCAGAGGGAGGTCGTTGCACCAATCGCAGTTTCCTCTTACGGCAAATATTTTTTTCTTCGGGAAGGTCCTTTGAAGATCCTCTATATCCCTGTGACCGTCTCCGCAGAAAATTATTACCTCAGCCGTTTTGTGCTTCTTTACGGCAAGAGCCATTCTGTGATCGTTGCCGTGAGAATCCGAAAATACCAATATTTTCATAATTTTCTCCTTTTATACATAATACTGTAGAGGTGGTGAGTTTATGGACAAAAACAGCGCAGAAAAGCTTTTCGGCAGTCTGTCGGACGAGGATAAGAAAAGGGTCGAGAGCATTCTTGCCGACAGAAAAAAGACCGAGCAGGTACTCAAGACCCCGCAGGCACAGGCGTTGCTCAAAAAGCTTATGGGGGAAAAATAAGCCATGGAGGACATCTCCCGAAGGATAAGCGAGCTTCTTGCCGACCCTCAGACTCTTGAACAGATAAAGGGGCTCGCGGGTATGCTCGGGCAGGGCGGGTCATCTCAGCCATCAGATGAGAGCCACCCGCCTGTAAGAACGCCGTTTGCGAAGCCGCCGCAGCCCGATAATATGCCCGACCCCGATATGCTCGGCATGGTGATGAAGCTTGCCCCTCTGCTGAAAAGCATGGACAGAGAGGACGACAGCACGAGACTGCTAAGGGCGCTCAGACCCTTTCTTCACGAGGAGCGGAGCAGACGGCTCGACGGCGCTATAAGGCTGCTCGGCATAATGAAGGTGCTGCCCCTGCTAAAGGGAGCGGGGCTTGAACTGCTATGAATGAGATACGGGGCGGTGATGATATGACGGAAAACGAGCTGCGCAGAATGCAGGACGAGGCTCTGCGGCGCACCCGTGAAATGCAGAAACGCGCCGACGAGGCGAGGCTGAGAGCTCAGGCTCAGCGCCCCGCCGCCGCAGAAGCCGCGCAGCCCCCGACTGAGCCGCCGCCCGCTCCTGCACCGGCAAAAATGCCGCAGGAGCGGGCGGCGGTCAACGCCGATACGAGAGCAGCTCCCCGTGAAGCGCAGGGGAGCGGCGGCGCTCTCGAGTTCCTGTTCAGGGACAAGGAAAAAACGCTGATACTCGGGCTCCTGCTGCTTCTCATGGACGAAAAGACCGACAACAGCCTTCTGCTTGCGCTGATGTACCTGCTGCTGTAGGCTTATCTTACCTGACCGTCGCCCTCTATGATGAACTTCATCGAGGTAAGCTCGTTCATGCCCATAGGACCCCTTGCATGGAGCTTCTGAGTGGATATGCCTATCTCGGCGCCGAGCCCGAACATACCGCCGTCGGTAAAGCGGGTAGAGGCGTTGACGTAAACTGCGGCGGCATCTATGCCCGCCGTGAATATCCTTGCGTTCTTATAGTCGCTCGTGATTATGCATTCGCTGTGACCCGTGGAATACCTTGTGATATGCTCCATAGCCTCTTCAAGCGAGGATACGACCCTTACCGCAAGCTTGTAGTCGAGATACTCCGTATCCCAATCGGCTTCGTCCGCTCGAGCCTTGCCTTTATAACGGGCAGGGCTTTTTCCGCTATCTTCTCATGCACGAGTATAGTCTCTATGGCATTGCAGACAGAGGGACGGGACGTCTTTGCATTGTAGATGATGTTCGCCGCCATATCTGTATCGGCGCTTTCGTCAACGAATACATGACAGTTGCCTGCTCCCGTCTCTATCACGGGTACCTTGGCGTTCTCTACGACGGCTTTTATAAGTCCCTTGCCGCCGCGGGGGATAAGCACGTCGAGATACTCCGTCAGTTCCATAAGCTCTACCGATGACTGTCTTGAGGTGTCCTCTATGAGCTGAATGCAGTACCTGTCAAGACCTGTTTCTTCAAGAGCGTCCTGCATTATACCCGCAAGGCATTTGTTTGAGTTTATGGCTTCCTTGCCGCCCCTGAGTATGACCGCATTGCCGCTCTTGAGACAGAGCGCGGCGGCATCTACGGTTACGTTCGGGCGGGATTCGTATATCATGCCGATAACGCCCAGAGGAACGCGCACCTTGGTTATCTCAAGACCGTTGGGACGCCTGCTTCCCGAAATGACCGTTCCTATAGGGTCGGGCAGGGCGGCTACCTCAAGCACGCCTACAGCCATGCCGTTTATCCTGCCCTCGTCAAGCCTCAGCCTGTCTATGAGAGCGGGTGTGAGTCCGTTCCTTTCGGCGTTTTCTATATCGAGCCTGTTAGCCTCAATTATCTGCGGTGTCTTTTCTGCAAGCGCCGAGGCTATAGCCCTGAGCGCCGCGTCCTTTTTTTCTCCCGCCACGGCAAGCTGTCTCGCAGCCCTTTTGGCGTTCAGTCCCATTACGTCGATCATTCTCAATCAAAACATCTCCTTTTATATTTTTCCCTCGGCGGCAAGGAACATCGTTCCCTGCTGTTCGCCGTCGATAAGCCTGTAAAGATTCGTCGGGTCGTTGCCGCTCATAACGCAGCAGTTTATCCCCGCCTCGGTAGCGGCAGCGGCTGCGGTTATCTTCGTAGCCATTCCGCCCGTACCCCTGTTCGAGCCCGAGCCGCCCGCCATTTCTCTTATATGGTCGTCAATATGCGTAACGAAGGGTATCCTCTCGGCGTCGGGGAATTTTCTCGGGTCCTTATTATACAGACCGTCAATATCGGTAAGGATAACGAGCATATCCGCGCCCACGAGATCTGCGACTATAGCGGAGAGGTTGTCGTTATCGCCGAAATTCGCGCCGACTATCTCGTCTATAGCGACGGTATCGTTCTCGTTCACGATAGGGATTATGCCCATTTCAAGCAGCGTCTGAAAGGTATTCATTACGTTCTGTCTTGAATGCTCGTTTATAACGACGTTCTTGGTCAGCAGGAGCTGAGCCACATAGTTATTGTATTCCCCGAAGAATTTATCGTAAAGGAACATCAGCTCGCACTGCCCCACTGCCGCAAGAGCCTGCTTATATCTCGTTTCGGAGGGTCTTTCCCTGAGCTTGAGCTTGCCCACGCCTATGCCTATGGCTCCCGAGCTGACAAGGATTATCTGTCTGCCGCTGTTATGCAGGTCACTGAGCACCTTGCACAGCTGCTCGAGCCTTTTGAGGTTTACCTTGCCGTTCTCATACGTAAGCGTAGACGTACCTACCTTTACGACTATGCGCCTTGTTCTGAATTTATCCATTTCCTTCTTACCTCAGTTCTTTTTTATTTGCTTATTCCGTCATTATACCACAAACATTTCCTCAGGTCAAATAATTCCGCGGCGCAGAGCCTGCGCTCCCGATTCGCGCCCCGCGCGCTTGCGCGCGCTTACTTTCTCGTCGTATCAAGCTTTCGTCCCGCGGCATCCGGCACGGGCAAGGCTTTGCCTTGCATGGTGCTATCTACGCCGCCGCGCGGCGGGAGCCGCGCTTTCCGGCTGTTTCTTCCTGAACTTCAATTTCTTCATTCTGTCAAACCTACCGTGCCTGCTTAATTGTCGAATCGCGGTATAGAAGTATGGAATAACAACGAGGTTGAGCGCGAAATCGGGATTCTCTCCCCAAGCCGCGTCAGAAATACAAAAAAATATTTCCGCAAATCGAATAAATCTTTCAAAACCCCTTGACAATCGGAGACAACTCTGATAAAATAATGAATGTCGCTGATATGCGGGTGTAGTTCAGTGGTAGAACCCCAGCCTTCCAAGCTGGTTGTGTGGGTTCGATTCCCATCACCCGCTCCACTTGCGCCAATA
>CACWNZ010000293.1 GCA_902762335.1 uncultured Ruminococcus sp.
TGTTCCTGAATATGTAATAATACAGGGAAGAGGAGTATTTATTCTCAAACGGCTCGTGCCATACGCATATACCGTTCATGAGAATAAGATTGGTGAGGTTTCTCAGACCGTACTCTACGTCGTCGCCCCTTATGAAGATAGGCAGCGGCAGGTTGTCCTCTCTTATTACAGAGGCAGGGAAAGCGCAGTACCACCATGCGTTGAACTCGGTCTTTTCTTCAAATTCGTTATATACGCAGTTGGCTGTTTCAAGCAGATCAAGCCCTGTCTTGTGCGAGATGAGATAGCCCTTGTTCCAGCGCGCACCCGATTCGGTCTGAATGAACTGATTGTCAAGTCTGAGCATAGCGCCGCCGACAAAGGCGTCCTTGTACTGCTCCTTGAGCAGTGAGAGTATTACAAAGGTGCGGTAGACCGACTCGGGGTTTATGATAACGTCGTCGTCCATTACGAGAACATGGGTTATGCCCCTTTCCTCGCGGCACTTCATTATCTCTATCATGCCTCGTGTAAAGCCGCCTGCGCCGCCGGTGTTCTTATTGGTGAAAAGATGTATGTCATCGCACAGGACTATCCTTTCGGGGTCAAGGGTCTTTGCGTTGTCCGAAATGAATATCTCAAGCTTTCCTTTCATGCCGGACTTCGCATTATCAAGAAAGCTCTCATAAAGCTCTTTTACGTTCTTCTCGACAAAGACCTCTCTTTTGAAGGTGCATATATCAAGTGCAAGCTTTACGGGTCTTATCTCCTCATCGGCGACCTCACCCTCGTAATAGCCGCCGTAGAACTCTCCCTTTTCGCTCAGACAGCAGATCTGGAAGCAGAACATACCGTTGTTTGATTCCGTCTCGAACGGGAAGGAATAAGCGCCCACTATATTGGGCTTGCCGAAGGTCTCCTCAAGCAGGAACTTCGTATTCACGCCGTCAAGGCTCTTTTCCTTGCGCATGAGGGTTATCCTGAACTGTCCCTTAACGCGCACGTGGATCTTTATCTGCTTTATCTTAGTGTATTTGAACCATTTTTCGGCAGAACAGCCGTTAAAGTAGGTGTCGAACTCTACAAGAGCGTCCTCCTCCATTTTGAGATAATCCATATCCCAGGTGAACTTTACAGAGCCGTGTCTGCGGAAATACATAAGCTCTTCGGTACATATTCCCGTTCTGGGCAAAAGAATGGTCTGAAGCTTCATTTTATACACTCCTTGGTCCTGTACTTCTTTATAAATAAACTCTGACATCTTATTGTAACATTTACGCAAAATTAAATCAAGTTTTTGTGCAAAGATTAAAAAGGACAAATATTAGAAAATAAGAGAGTTTGCCGTGTTTTTTTGGTGTTTTATACTATTCGGCTCACGCAGTCTATACGGCTTTGACCCGTACGCTTCAGGATCGCCGCAGTTTCACGGTCTATCAGCTCTCCGGGCATAATAACGGGAACTCCGGGCGGACAGGGACACGAGCTGTCGGCGGATATTCTTCCGACGGCTTCGTCAAGACCGACCGTCTCCGTATCGCCGAGCATGGCCTCTCTCGGGCTCATAACGTACTGCGGCAATCCCGGTCTGACGGGACTATCGGCTGTTTCGCTGCCGTGAAGCGAGAGGATAAGACTTTCAAGTCTTTCAAAGTCCCTTTCGCTGTTGAAGGGCGTGCAGATCATCACGGCGTTCCTGCCGTCGCAGAATTCCGGCTCTATGCCGAAGCCGTGGAAAAGCTCTGTCTGCTTATCTTCTGCAATGCCTGCGCACGAGGTGTTTATGCATACTCTCAGCGGGTCGCACAGCCCCTCGGGAGTGATAAGCTCCCTTTTATGAGCAAGCTCCATTATTTTCCGCACTCTTTCCTCAAGAGCTCTGTACTCGTCTGCGCCGCCGTTCTGCATATATTCCCTGCACAGATCTATAGATGCCATTATCGGATAAGACGGACTTGTGGATCCGAACAGCGCCATCGCTTTCTTTCCCTCGTCCGCAAGTGCAGAGTTCCCGATATTGAGCACCGCGCCGCCCGTCAGTACGGGCAGGGTCTTGTGCAGGGAACAGGCACTCATATCCGCGCCGAGCTGTATCGGGTGAAGCTTCTGCTTTGCAAAGGCAAGGTGAGAGCCGTGGGCGTTATCGACCAAAAGGAGCGCTCCCGCTCTGTGACATATCTCCGCAACAGCCGCAATATCGGTAATTTCCCCATAGTAATCGGGGCTTGTTATGTAGCAGGCGGCTATATCGGGGT
>CACWNZ010000294.1 GCA_902762335.1 uncultured Ruminococcus sp.
TGTAGAATGCCTGACCGTTTGTCATATTGTTGTAGCCGTCCATGGGCTGATCTCTGTATGCCTTGACATAAGCGTCAAACTCTGCGGGCGTCATGCCCTTGAAGGCGGTAGCAACAGCCGTTCCGTGCTTCACGTCGAGTCCGCTGGGATATGTGCCTGTGTCAAAATACTCCTTGATGATAGCTGCGGTTTCCTTTTCCTCATCGCTTGCCTTATCCTTGTAGTCCGGGTCCTCCATGACACGGTGATAGAGCAGCTTGTGGTCAAAGTAGCCGGGGTCTGTCTCACAGCAGAGGGTACCGTCCATATCGAATACGGCGATACGTCTTTCAACGGGGATGAAATCTGCGCTGCTCTCATCGGTAACAGCCTTAACGTAAGCTGTCAGCTCGGATTTGAGGGGAGCAGTGTCTGTCCAGAGGGAAAGTGCGTCGGTTTCCTTTGTCTGAGATGCTTCGGATACGTCCGTGCTTGTAACGGAAGACTCTTCCGAAGGCAAAGCTGTCTGGTTCTTGTTTGCAGTGAACGCCCATGTGCAGCACACGGTGATCAGCGCAGCCGCTAAGACCGCCGAGACGATCTTCCACGGCATGGTGGGGTTTTTCTTTTTGGCTTCCATTGTTATCCATCCTTTTGTTTTAGATTTTATGATTAACCCAAAGCAGGAGCGGCTTTTCTATAGCTTAAGATACAACGATCCGGCTTCAGGATTTATCTGTAATGAACAGCCTGCGCATTTTCAAACGGCACTTTGCTCAGCCGGCGTCTGAACTGTCGTTAATTGCTTATTGACCTTCAGATAGATGAGAATTGCGATGAGTGCATTGACCGCGTCCGCAACAAGCTGCGACCAGATCAGACCCGTCAGTCCCCATATACCGTTCATCAGCAGCATGATAGGTATTATCAGAACTACATGACGGATTATCGCAAGGAAAAACGAGACCGGTCCTTTATTGACCGCGTTCATATAGTTCACCACATGATAGCCTATCATCATAAATGGGAGCGAAAAACATCTTGCCCGTAAAAATTCCGCACCGAGACGAACAGTTTCCTCGTCCTTGATGAACACTCCGACTATCTGATCGGCAAAACAGAAAAACAGGACAGAGCAGAGAGCTGAAAAAACAAGAATGACCATACGGGCAAGGGAAACGAACTGACTCATCCGCTTGAAATTTTTAGACCCGAAGTTATATGCCACAAGCGGGACCATACCGAGACAGATACCCAGCCCCATATTTATGGGCAGACGCTCAAGCTTCAGGACGATACCCATTGAAGCGAGGGGAATATCGCCGTAGGCCACCACAAGACGGTTGATGACGATGGTAACCAGATCAAACATGAAAATAGCCACCGCAGCAGGTATTCCCACCGTATAGAAGGAGCGCAGGTTTGCTTTGCCTATCTTCTGTCTTTTGAATGAGATGCGCAGAACGCTTTTCTCCCTGACCCTTCTGAACATGATCAGGAAGAAGATCAGTGAGCCGAAGTTTGAAAGCGCCGTTGCGATGCCTGCGCCAAGAACTTCATAGCCTTCCGGCAGTATCACGAACATGAACAGAGGGTCAAGGCCAATGTTGAGTATGCTGCCCAATGCAACACCGATGCCGGCTTCTTTTGCATAGCCTGCGTTTCTGAGAAGCTGAGGCATACTCATGGATAATACTGTCGGGAGCGTGCCGATGACCGATGTCGTGATAAGATACTGCCTGCCGTACTCTATCGTGTTTTCTCCTGCGCCCAAAAGATAAAGTATCGGATCCATCAGAAGTGCAATAATGACCGAAAATACCACCGATGCGATGGCTGAAGCCATGACCGTATAGGCAGCGACCTTTTTTGCGTCCTCCGTTTTCTTCTGTCCGATAAGCCTTACCATAAGCGTACCGCCGCCGACGCCGAAAACATTGGCAAGAGCCGCAGCCGCAAGATATACCGTAAGCGCCAGTGAAGAAGCGGCGACCATGTAGGGGTTGTTTGTCCTTCCGATAAACCATGTATCAGCTAAATTATACAGAAGAATGATGATCTGACTTGCGACTGTCGGGAGCGCCATTCTTGCAAGTGCGCTGCCCGGCTTCATAGTCTCAAACAGACTGTCCTTTTCCATTTTTACACCTTTTTTCTTTGAATAAACATTAAAAAAATATCAGACGAGATATTTTTCTGTATTATATT
>CACWNZ010000295.1 GCA_902762335.1 uncultured Ruminococcus sp.
GGCGGCGGCATCCCTGCGCAGCAGCACCACGACGGTCGAGCCGCCGTACAGGAAGCGGCCCTTTTCCTGTCCCCGCCAGAACGCGCCTTCGTGCAGGTCGTTTTAGGCATAGATGATCAGGAGGTCATCGATGCTATCAGGTACCATACCACGGGCAGGGCGGGCATGACGCTTCTTGATAAGGTCATCTTTGTGGCGGATTTCACATCTGCCGACCGCGACTATGACGGCGTTGACAAAATGCGCAGGGTCGCAGACAATAGCCTTGACGAGGCCGTGCTTGAGGGAATGTCCTTCACTATGGCGGAGCTTGCAGGCAGAAAGGTAACTATAGCGCCCGACACCTTTGCAGGCTATAACGAAATGGCGGAGCTGAGGGCTAAGGCAAAAAAATAATTTATATATAAATATACGGGAGGAATAATATGACATCACTTGAGACCGCAAGAGCTGCGGCAAAGGCACTGTGTGAGAGAAAGGGAGAGGACATCAAGGTAATCAAGATAAGAGACATCTCTTCCATAGCGGACTATTTTGTTATTGCTACGGGCTCATCGACTACCCACGTCAAGTCACTTGCAGATAACGTTGAGTTCAGACTTGACGGTGAGGGCATAAGCGTGAGCCATATAGAGGGCTACCGCTCGGATTCGTGGATACTTCTTGACTACGTGGACGTTGTGGTTCACGTTTTCTCGGAGGAGGCGCGGGAATACTACAGTCTTGAAAGACTGTGGCAGGACGGCGAGCAGGAGGATATATCCGACATTGAGCAGATGCCCCTTCAGGAGCTTTTTCCGTCTGCGGAGAAAAAATAAAAGATAAGAAAAAAGGAGAGGAACACTTTGAAGTACGACCATAAAAGCATTGAATCAAAATGGCAGAAGAAATGGGAGGAGGCAGGTATTTTCCATGCCGAGCCCGTAAGCGACAAAAAGAAATTCTATGCCCTCATAGAGTTCCCCTACCCCTCGGGTCAGGGACTCCACGTAGGACACCCGAGATCCTATACGGCTCTCGATATAGTTGCAAGAAAGCGCAGACAGCAGGGCTATAACGTGCTCTATCCCATAGGCTGGGATGCCTTCGGTCTGCCTACCGAGAACTACGCTATCAAAAATCACGTTCACCCCAAGACGGTCACCGAAAAAAACGTGGCCCGCTTCAAGAGCCAGCTCCAGGCTCTCGGTATTTCCTTCGATTGGAGCAGAGAGATAAACACCACCGACCCGAAATACTACAAGTGGACACAGTGGATCTTCCTCAAGCTGTTTGAGAACGGTCTTGCCTACAAAAAGGAAATGGCGGTCAACTGGTGTACCTCGTGTAAGTGCGTGCTTGCTAATGAAGAGGTAGTAAACGGTGTATGCGAGCGCTGCGGCAGCGAGGTCGTAAGAAAGGTAAAGTCTCAGTGGATGCTGAAGATCACGGCTTACGCCGACAGGCTCATCAACGATCTTGACCTCGTGGACTATCCCGACAGGGTAAAGGCTCAGCAGAAGAACTGGATAGGCCGTTCTACGGGCGCAGAGGTGGATTTCACCACGACAACGGGCGATACCCTCACCGTATATACCACAAGACCCGATACGCTTTTCGGCGCGACCTATATGGTAATATCGCCCGAGCACCCGATAATTGAAAAGCTCTCATCCGTAATTGGAAACATGGACGAGATAAGGGCTTATCAGGATGCCGCCGCAAGAAAGTCTGACTTTGAGCGCACCGAGGTCGCCAAGGATAAGACCGGCGTGAGGATACAGGGTGTTGAGGCTGTTAACCCCGTAAACAACACACAGATACCGATATTCATATCAGACTATGTTCTCGTATCCTACGGTACGGGCGCTATCATGGCTGTTCCTGCGCATGATACCCGTGACCACGACTTCGCAAAGAAGTTCGACCTGCCTATCATCGAGGTAGTAAAGGGCGGCGAGGACGTTCAGAAGGAAGCCTTTACCGACTGCGCAACGGGTATTCTCGTAAATTCAGGCTACCTTGACGGTCTTTCGGTAGACGATGCTAAAAAGAGGATAATAGAGGAGCTCGAAAAGACCGGCAAGGGTCATGCAAAGGTAAACTTCAAGCTCAGGGATTGGGTATTCTCCCGTCAGCGCTATTGGGGCGAGCCTATCCCGATAGTACACTGCCCCTGCTGCGGAGCTGTT
>CACWNZ010000296.1 GCA_902762335.1 uncultured Ruminococcus sp.
ATCATGTATCGGAGGTTTTATTTATGCCAAAATGGTTAAAGGACGCCGTTTTTTATGAGATCTATCCCCAGACCTTCTGCGACAGCAACGGTGACGGTATAGGCGATATAAACGGCATCATATCGAAGCTCGATTACGTAAAGAGCCTCGGCTGCAACGCTATATGGCTCAACCCCGTCTATGATTCGCCCTTCATGGATGCGGGCTATGACGTAAGGGATTACTTTAAGGTAGCCGAGCGCTACGGAACTAACGACGACCTCAGGCGCCTTTTTGAGATCGCTCATGAAAAGGGGATAAGGATCCTCCTTGACCTCGTGCCGGGACATACCTCAGATCAGAACGAGTGGTTCCTCAAGAGCAAGCAGGCGGAAAAAAACGAATACAGCGGAAGATATATCTGGACGGACTGCGTGTGGGAGGCTCCGCCGCAGTACAGACTTCTCTGCGGTATTACCCCGAGAGACGGCAACTATATGGTAAACTATTTCAGCTCACAGCCAGCGCTGAATTACGGCTTTAACAACAGAACTCACCCCGCATGGCAGAAGAAGCCCTCAGACCCCGACTGCATAGCTACCCGTGAGGCTATAAAGGACGTAATGCGCTTCTGGCTGGATATGGGCTGCGACGGCTTCCGCGTGGATATGGCGGATTCTCTCGTAAAGGGCGAGGACGGCGAAAAGCCCGAGACCTGCAAGATATGGAAGAATATCCGCAAAATGCTTGATAAGGAATATCCCGATGCCGCCATAGTGTCGGAATGGTGCAACCCGAAGGTAGCTGTAGGCGCAGGCTTCCACAGCGATTTCTACCTCGACCATGATACCAACGGCTACAGACTTCTTTTCCGTGACAGAAACTACAAAACGGGCGAATGTAAGGCTATATTCGGCAAAAACGGCAAGGGCGATATAACAGCCTTTCTCAAGGAATATCTTGACGACCTTGCAGGCACAAAGGGCAAGGGATACATAAGCTTTATCACCTGCAACCATGATACCCCGAGAATGACAAAAATGTTCAGCCCGCTTGAAGCGAAGCTTGCGTATTCGTTTATATTCCTTATGCCCGGCGTGCCTTTCCTTTATTACGGCGACGAGATAGGCATGAGCTATATGGAGGGACTCAACAGCAAGGAGGGCGGCTACAGCAGAACGGGTACGAGAACTCCCATGCAGTGGGACAGCACTCCGAACTGCGGCTTTTCAACGGCAGATGCCGACAAGCTCTATCTGCCCGTAGATACCTCTGAAAATGCCGTCACCGTTGAAAAATGTGAAAAGGATCCCGATTCTATTCTTAACACCCTCAGAAGAGTGATAGCTCTCCGTCATGAGAATAAGGATCTTCAGTCGGACGGCGGCTTTGAGGTCGTGTATGCCAAGAAGAAGAAATATCCCTTCATTTTCAGGAGGGGGAAATTCCTTATAGCGGTAAATCCTACCGAAAACGAGCAGTCTGCGCCCTTCGCCTTTACAGGTGAAACGGTTTTCGCAATAGGCAGCACTGATGTAAAGGGTAAGACCGTTACACTTGCACCGCAGTCTCTTGCTGTAATAAAGCAGGCATAAGCTCTGATATCGTGATAAAATACGGCAGCCCCGCGCAGATGAGCGCAGGGGCTGCTTTTTGTCTTTGTATAATAAAAACAGCAGTCAAGGCAGTTGACATCTTACGATTAAAAATATATAATAAGATGTAATTCTAAAAAGGAGTTCAGGAGATGAAAAAAACTGCTAAGACTGCTTTGAAGGCAGAGGACGTAGTGCGCTTTGAGGTCTCTCAGGACAAGGGTCTGACAGATGACCAGGTCGCACAGAGAATATCGGAGGGGCTCGTCAACGATGACAAGGCGCTTCCTACCAAAAGCATAAAAAGGATCTTCTACGACAATATAGTTACGCTGTTCAACGTGCTCAATATCCTGCTCGGTATTGCGGTATTCCTCGTAGGCTCTTATAAGAATATGCTGTTTCTCGGGGTCATGCTGTGCAATACGTCTATCGGTATCTTCCAGGAGATAAGGGCAAAGCGTACTATCGACAAGCTTTCCATAGTTTCCGCCACCAAGGTGACGGTCATACGCAACGGGGAGAAAAAGCGTGTCGGCATTGACGAGATAGTCCTTGACGACATCA
>CACWNZ010000297.1 GCA_902762335.1 uncultured Ruminococcus sp.
CAGAAGATCTTTGATATACGCGACGACAGGAGCAAAAACGGGCTCGAGAGCATAAGCAAGGTGCTCGTTGAGACATTTGACAGGCTCGACCTGCTCAATTCGGAGGAAAGCGAGCTGTACAGGGGCATTCCCACGGGCATAGGTCAGCTCGATAACGTCATTACGGGACTTAACCGCTCCGACCTCATTCTTCTTGCGGCGCGTCCCGGCATGGGAAAAACGAGCTTTGCGCTCAATATTGCAAAGCACGTTGCAATGAAATGCAAAAGAAAAATAGCGTTCTTCTCTCTTGAAATGACAAAGGAGCAGCTTTCGTCAAGACTTCTTTCTATGGAGGCTCTCGTTTCGGGTACGACGCTCAGAACGGGCAAGCTCAGTCAGGAGGAATGGACAAGGCTTATCGAAGCGGGCGACGTACTCGGCAGGACGGAGATCTATCTTGACGATACCCCCGGCATTACCGTCCCGGAGATAAAAGCAAAGCTCCGCAGACTTAAGAACGTCGATCTCATAATAATAGACTATCTCCAGCTCATGTCGGCTTCGCGCAGGATAGACAACCGTGTTCAGGAAATATCAGAGATAACGAGAAACCTCAAGATACTCGCAAAGGAATTCAGCGTGCCCGTTATCACGCTTTCACAGCTTTCCCGCGCGAGCGAGCAGAGATCCGAGCATAAGCCGCAGCTCTCCGATCTGAGAGACTCCGGCTCAATCGAGCAGGACGCCGATATCGTTCTGTTTCTCTATCGTGAGGATTACTATAATACGAACAGCGATGATCCCGATAACTCCGATAAGAACAGCGGAGAGTGCATAGTCGCCAAAAACAGGCACGGCGAAACGAGATCCGTTCCTCTGCATTGGCAGGGAGAATTCATGCGCTTTACGGGTGTGGTGCAGGAAAATGGTCAGTAAGGTCAAAAGGGCTATCGAAGAATATAATATGCTCTCCCGCGGCGACTCCGTTATCGTGGGACTCTCGGGCGGCGCGGATTCCTGCGCGCTGTTGACCGCTCTGTGCGGTCTGCGCGAAAGCATGGAGCTTAAGATATATGCCTGCCACGTCAATCACGGACTAAGGGGAGCCGAGGCGGACAGGGACGAAAAATTCTGCGGGCAGCTTTGCGCCGCAAACAAAGTGGAGCTTTTTGTGCTTCATGCGGATATAAACAGGCTTGCAAGGGAGCGTCACATAGGCACCGAGCAGTGCGGCAGAGAGGTAAGATACGAGTTCTTTGCCGAAAAAGCCCGTGAGCTTGGCGCAAAGATAGCCACGGCGCATACGGCTTCGGATAACGTGGAAACGGTGCTTTTCAATCTTGCAAGGGGCAGCGGGCTTGCCGGGCTGTGCGGGATACCGCCTGTGAGAGACAACATTATCCGTCCTCTGATATTAGCCGACAGGAGCGAGATCGAAGCCTTCTGCCGCGAAAACGGCATAGACTTCGTTACCGACAGCACAAACCTGACGACAGAATATAATCGCAATAAACTCAGACTCGGCGCCGTACCCGTGCTTCGTGAGATCAATCCTTCGCTCGAGAGCGCCGTGAGCGGTCTTACGCAAAGACTTCGAGAGGCGGAGGAGTTCATATCCGACGAAGCTTCAGCGGCGCTGAAGGCTGCCGCCGTAAAGGGCGGATATTCCCCGGAAAAGCTCGCAGCGCTGCCGAAGGCAGTATTTTCCGCCGCTGTAAGAAAGCTGTGCGCGGAATTTGCACTAATTCCCGAGGCAAAGCATATTGAACTTATAAGAAAAATTGTGTATAATGGTGGTGCGGTCGAGATAAAACGGGGCATTTACGCCGTATCCGCGCAGGGGATATTCAGACTCACGCGCCGTGACGCACAGACTGACTGCCGTGAGATACCGTTTGAAATATCGGTAAGCCCCGTGATCTGCGGTAAGACCTATAAGCTTGAGCTGATAGATAAAGAGGAATTCAATTACCGTAAAAAAATCGGAAAAAACCTTCTTGATAATTCCCTCGATTATGATAAAATACCATTATTGAGCGTTTTCAGAACGAGAAAAAGCGGAGACAGCATCACGCTCTTCCGCAGGAACGTGACCAAGTCGGTAAAAAAGCTGTTTACAGAGCTCAGACTTCCCGCCGAGCAGAGGGACAGGACCGTA
>CACWNZ010000298.1 GCA_902762335.1 uncultured Ruminococcus sp.
CACCATGGGCGCCGCTACGAAGGTAAGGGTATGCTCGCCAAGCTCAAGGGTATCTCCCTCGCCCACCACGATCCTTCTGTCCTCGAACTGAGTCCCGAAGAAATTGCCCATCATCGTGAAAGCCTTTGAGCTTGAAACGATGACAGCCTCGGGATAGTTGTTCATAAAATTACTGATATTTGCGCTGTGGTCGGGCTCCATGTGCTGAACTATAAGATAGTCCGGCTTTCTTCCCTCAAGAGCGTTATCGAGGTTATCGAGCCACTCCTGCGTAAAGCTGCGGTCTACGGTATCCATAACGGCGATCTTCTTATCGGTGATAACATAAGAATTGTAAGCCATACCGTTGGGAACGTCGTACTGTCCCTCAAAAAGGTCTATATTGTGGTCGTTCACGCCCACGTATTTAATGTTATCGGTAATATTCATAGCGATCTCCTTTTCTAAAAATATTTGTGTATATTATACCATATTTTTTCATACAAAACAACCGTTTTTATATTCTTTTTGTTTTTCTTTAGGGTCCTTATCATCAAGAAGGGTCTGCATGAACCAATAGAAATTCAGCGAGAACATTTCCCTCATCCGCTTGTCAACGGGCGAATCGGACGGCAGCTTTTCGGTATGAACGCAGGTATCAAGATATTTCTGACGGACGTACTCATCGCCCCTTGGCAGAAATCCCTTTTTCAGGATAGACCTGCGTATATCGGTCGATCTCGACCACGGGAAGGTATCGTCAAAGAGAACGTCTCTGTTATGATACCACGGATAGCCCCCGAACAGCTCGTCGGCGCATTCTCCCGAGAGAGCCACGGTATGCTCCTGCTTTATCCTCTCGCAGAACAGCAGAAGAGACGCGTCTACATCTGTCATTCCCGGAAGGTCGCGGGCATCGACGGCGATCCTGAGAGCCTTGAAAAGCTCGGTATTGTCAAGTGTGATATAGTGATGTCTTGAGCCTATCGCCTCTGCCATAATGCCGATGAAATCACTGTCGGGTGTAGGCTGGAAAAGGCTGCTTCTGAAATACCTGTCGTTATCCTTGTAGTCTATCGAATAGGTATCTACGGGACCCGAGCCGTGTCTCTTTGCGTATTCGCCCGCCGTATAGGATATTATGCTTGAGTCAAGTCCGCCCGATAGGAAACAGCACAGCGGAACGTCTGACACAAGCTGTCTTTCTATGCTGTCTGTGATAAGCTCTCTTACCTTTTCTATGCTTCGTTCGGGTGTATCCTCGTGCTCCATTGCCTCAAGTGTAAAGTATCTTCTCCTGAAAAGCCGTTCGCCGTCATAAAAAGCGCATTCGCCGGGCAGAAGCTCCTCTACGTCCTTATATATCCCCTGTCCCGGCGTGCGTCCCGGTCCTATGAGAAAGATCTCGCAAAGTCCCTGCTCGCCTATGACGGGTCTCACCCTCGGATTCTGAAGCAGACAGTTTATCTCCGAGGCAAAGATAAGTCCCTTATCATAGCATGAATAGAACAGCGGCTTGACGCCCACCCTGTCGCGGGCAAGGAACAGCGTCCTTCTGTCCCTGTCGTACACCGCAAAGGCAAAAATGCCGTTAAGCTTATCCACGCAGGCTCCGCCCCAGAAGAGATATGCCGTAAGAACGACCTCGGTATCGCTTTCGGTAGAGAAGGTGCAGCCGTTTTCGGTAAGCTCCCGTTTAAGCTCGGGGGTATTATAGAGTTCTCCGTTATATACTATAGTGCAGACCCTTCCGCCCTGCCGTTTTGTCATGGGCTGAACTCCGTTTTCTATATCGATAACGGCAAGTCTGCGGTGTATCAGACAGATACCCTCATCAAGAAAGATACCCCCGTCATCAGGACCGCGCCTTGATATGCTCTCGGACATTCTTGTAATGACCCTTCCCTGCGACCTCATATCCGTATTATTGTCGTACCAGCCTGCTATACCGCACATAAGCTACCTCCGTTTCGTCATAGTGCCGTTTTTCAGCGACAGCACAAAAACAGCGCTCATAAGCACCAATACCGCAGCCCCGAAGGCGGATACAGAAGAAAGCTCCGTCCTTATATGATCCGACGGCGCAAATACCGCCGCCGTCTGCGTTCGGGACCGGCATACAATATATACTATTACCGAGGACAGCAAAGCGTTACCCGCG
>CACWNZ010000299.1 GCA_902762335.1 uncultured Ruminococcus sp.
GCAGATCGGTATGCGTCCGAACGACAGATATGTACATGCGCTGAACTTCTCACTGTATGTAGGCGGCCCCGATGTTATCGGCGCACAGAATCTTGGCGCACTGTGCATCTGGGGAGGTACTCTCCCGAGTGAAAGACTTCTGTTCGTTCTCAAGACCTATCAGCCGACCGTTATCTGGACTTCCCCATCATACGCTTGGCAGCTTGGCGAAAAAGCACTCAAAAGCGGCATTGATCCTAAGAAAGACCTGAACATCAAGAAGATCATCGTTGCAGGTGAGCTTGGCGGTTCTATTGAAGCCACAAGAAAGGCTATCGAGGATATATGGGGCGCTGAGGTCTATGACTTCTACGGACTGTCCGATATTTTCGGAGCCTGCGCCGCAATGTGCGAAGCCAAGGACGGACTCCATATTGCCGAAAACCATATCCTTGTTGAAACTGTTGACCTCCATACCGGCGAGGTCCTTGAGCCCGGTCAGGTAGGCGAGCTGGTATTTACCACTCTCAGAAAGCACGCACGTCCTCTTATCCGTTTCCGTACAGGCGACATCGGACGCATTGACACTACAAAATGCTCATGCGGAAGAAGTCACGGAAGAATACATATTCTCGGCAGAAAGGACGATATGTTCATCGTTTCGGCTGTCAATGTATTCCCGAGCGATATCGAAGCTGTTGTACGCGAGCATAAGGGCATCACAGGCGAATATCTCATTCGTATCTTTGAGAAAGACTTCACCAACAAGTATGCAGTAGAGATCGAAAAGTCTGCCGATAATCCGAAGTCTGATGATGAGGTCGCGGCAGAGGTATCCGCAGCACTCAAAGCACGTATCGGCGTCAAGCCTGCAAGAGTGGTCATTCATCCCGATGGCGGACTGAATACAAGATCCGAGCACAAGTCAAAGAGAGTAATTGACGAAAGAAATCTTGAATATAACATCTGATGTTGCTATAATAAATGGGGCTGTCTGAGGGTCTTGCGGTTTTCGGACAGCCTTGTTTAGAAATTTACAATCGGAGGCAAAAAATATGCCAACACTTTCAAAGAGAACAGAAGGCTTTACAGATTCAGTGATAAGGCGAATGACACGCATTTCCAATCAATACGGCGCAATCAACCTTTCTCAGGGATTCCCTGATTTTGAGCCGCCCCGTGAGCTGCTTGACAGACTTGCAGAGGTGACGAAGGAGGATTTTCACCAGTATTCGATAACCTGGGGCGCACAGAATTTCCGTGAGGCTCTTGCGCAGAAGCAGTCAAGACTCATGGGCAGGACAATAGACCCGAACGGTGAGATCGTCGTTACCTGCGGCAGTACCGAAGCGATGATGGCTGCAATGATGACGGTGACAAATCCGGGAGATAAAGTTATCGTATTCTCGCCCTTCTATGAAAACTACGGAGCAGATACCATTCTTTCCGGAGCTGAGCCGATCTATGTACCGCTTTACCCGCCGGAGTTCAATTTCAATATTGATGAATTAGAGGCGGCTTTTAAACAGAAACCAAAAGCTCTGATCCTCTGCAATCCGTCCAATCCCTGCGGCAAGGTATTCACCTATGATGAACTCAAAACCATAGCCGATCTTGCGGAAAAATACGATACCTTTGTTATCACGGACGAGGTATATGAGCATATCGTCTATGAGCCGTATAAGCACACATATTTTGCATCTCTTCCGGGAATGTGGGAAAGGACTATCTCCTGTTCCTCGCTTTCAAAGACCTATTCCATCACCGGCTGGCGGCTGGGATATATCATTGCTCCGAAAGAAGTTATTGAGGTTGCTAAAAAGGTACATGACTTCCTGACAGTCGGAGCGGCTGCACCCTTACAGGAGGCTGCGGTAACAGGACTTCGTTTCGGTGATGATTACTACAGGGATCTGCAGGCAAAATACACCGAAAAGCGTGATCTGTTCCTTCGCGGTCTTGACGATATCGGTATCGTTCATACTGTTCCCCAGGGGGCTTATTATATACTGCTTGATATATCGGAATTCGGATATGAAAGCGATCTGGAATTCTGCGAAGTCCTTGCAAGGGATGTGGGTGTCGGCGCAGTGCCGGGGTCAAGCTTTTTCAGAGAGGATGTCAACCATCTGATCAGACTGCATTTTGCCAAG
>CACWNZ010000300.1 GCA_902762335.1 uncultured Ruminococcus sp.
ATACGCTGAAGGACGGTGTCTTTTCTCCGTGGAACGGACACAGCCCCATATATCGGCGCCCGGATTTTTTCAGCTTTACGTAGCCCGATATCACGTCCGCAATGTCTGTTCTGCTTTTAAGATCCTGTATGAATTCCTGCGGTATTGACATTTAGTTCTCCTTTTAGTTTATCCTCCACGGGTCGGGAACAAACAGCTCCTTGAATTTCTCCGTGGCGTAGTGGTCCGTCATGCCTGAGATATGGTCGCACACGGCGCGCTCAATGCCTTCGTTTTCTATAACGAAGCCGAGCTCCTGAGGAAGACGGTCGGGGTGCTTTATATAATATGTATAAAGAAGTCCGATAAGGTCGGGTACCTTCTTTTCTTCCTTTTTGGCATAGCTGTTAGAATAAACGCTGTCGAACATAAAGCTGTGCAGGGCATCAAAGGCCTGCTTTATTTCGGGCGACATTTTAATATTGCCGCATTCGCTGTTTTCTATGACCGACATCACCATGCTGTTTATTCTTGACGAGGTATCGCTGCCGATAAGCTCTCTTATGTCCTTTGGAATATCGGTATCCTTTATTACCCCCGCACGGACCGCATCGTCTATATCGTGGTTCATATAGGCTATCCTGTCGGCTATGCGCACTATGCGCCCTTCGGCTGTTTCTGCCTCTTCGCCGCAGGTGTGGTGCAATATGCCGTTGCGCGTTTCGTATGTGAGGTTGAGCCCCTGACCGTTCTTTTCGAGAACGTCAACTACTCTCAGGCTCTGCTCGTAGTGGAGGAAGCCGTCCTTGAAAAGCTCGCTTAAGGCTCTTTCTCCGGCATGACCGAAGGGCGTGTGACCGAGGTCGTGGGCAAGAGATATAGCTTCGGCAAGATCCTCATTCAGCCTGAGAGAGCGGGCGATAGTTCTTGCTATCTGCGCCACCTCAAGGGTATGCGTCAGCCGCGTGCGGTAGTGGTCGCCTTCGGGGGAGAGGAATACCTGTGTTTTGTGCTTTAGCCTGCGGAACGACTTGCAGTGGATAACGCGGTCCCTGTCGCGCTGGAACTCCGTACGCACGGTACATTTTTCCTCGGGCTCTCTGCGCCCTCTGCTTTTTGACGAGAACGCCGCATATTCCGAAAGCTCGTTCAGCTCACGCTGTTCAAGATACTCTCTTATAAGCATACTATCACCTCCGTATGCTTATATATACGCAAAAAAGCCCCGGATACCTCTATTTTTCCTTATATTTTCTTAAAATATCTTTCTTCGACTATTTCAGCCCCGACTTCGCCGCAGGTCGCGTCGGCAAGCTGCTTGCCGAAAGTGCCGAGAGCGTCCCCCGGGATATGAAAGCTTATCTCTACTTTATCGGTAAAGGCGGTATCGTCGATCACTCCGCCGTTTGCGGGTATCAGTCCCGACACCTTGCCGTACTGCGAATAGTCGCACGAGAGCCTTGCAACGGTGCAGCTCTCCATAGTTACCACGCCGCCCGCATCAAGCGCTATGCGTGCGCCCTTTGTGTAGGCTCTCACAAGCCCGCCCGTGCCTAAGAGTACCCCGCCGAAATATCTCGTCACGACAACGACCACGTCGGTAACGCCCGATTTGACTATTACATCGAGGGCGGGCATACCCGCGGTGCCGTGGGGCTCGCCGTCGTCGCTGTATCGGCAGAGCTGACCCTCGCGCAGGGAATATGCATATACGTTATGTGTGGCGTCCCAATGCAGGCGCTTTTTTTCGTTTATGAATTCTACAGCCTGTTCCTCGGTGGTCACGGGCTTTACGTAGCCGATAAATCTGGAGCGCTGTTCGATAAATTCATCGGCGGCTTCGTTTTCGACTGTTTTGTAGCTCTGCATTCTGACACTTCCTTTCGATAAAGACAGAAAAAGACGACACATTGTCTGTGCCGTCCTGATCATTAGCTTACGAGCATTATTTACCCATACCGTAGCGCTTCTTGAATTTATCAACGCGACCGCCTGTATCAACAAGCTTCTGTCTGCCTGTGAAGAACGGGTGACACTTTGAGCAGATTTCAACACGGATGTTGCTCTTGGTCGAACCGGTTTCAATTACATTACCGCAAGCACAAGTAATGGTTGTCTGCTGATAATTAGGATGAATGTTCTCCTTCATGTT
>CACWNZ010000301.1 GCA_902762335.1 uncultured Ruminococcus sp.
CGGTGAACACGCCCGTATAGGTAGCGAGATTTGAGCGCGGCGTTCTGCCTATCGGAGACTGGTCTATGTTAATGAACTTATCAAGATGCTAGATGCCCGTTATTTTCCTACACTCCACGGGAACTGGTCTTGCGCCGTTCAGCTCTGACGCGAGCTTTTTGTTGAGTATCTCGTTTATCAGCGAGGATTTGCCCGAGCCGGATACTCCCGTTACGCAGACAAATTTGCCAAGCGGTATCTCCACGTCTATATTCTTGAGATTGTTCTTTGAAGCGCCGGATATTTTAAGGCTGTGTCCGCTGCCCTGCCGTCTTTGCTCCGGCACGGGGATAAACAGCTTTTTACTGAGGTACTGACCCGTAATAGACCTGTCGCACCTCTTTATCTCGTCTATATCTCCCGCGCAGACCAGCTCGCCGCCGTGTATCCCCGCGCCGGGTCCTATATCGATTATATGATCCGCCGCGCGCATGGTATCCTCGTCATGCTCTACAACAATGACGGTGTTCCCGAGGTCGCGCAGCTCCTTGAGGGTGGCTATCAGCTTGTCGTTATCCCTCTGATGCAGACCTATGCTCGGCTCGTCAAGTATATACAGCACGCCCGAGAGCGCCGAGCCTATCTGAGTGGCAAGCCTTATCCTCTGACTCTCGCCGCCCGAGAGAGTTCCCGCAGAGCGCGAAAGGGTCAGATATGAAAGTCCCACGCTGTTGAGAAAGCTCAGTCTGCTGTCTATCTCCTTGGTTATCGCGCCCGCTATGAGCCTTTGCCTGTCGGTGAGCCTTGAGTTCCTTGTAAATTCCAGAGCCTGCTCTACGGACATATCGCAGAATTCCATTATATTCAGCCCGCCTACGGTCACGGCAAGAGTCTCGGGTGAGAGCCTTCTGCCCTTGCAGGCATCGCAGGGTACTGCCGACATATAGCTCTCTATCTCGGCCTTTATCCACGAGCTCTGAGTCTCTCTGAAGCGGCGCTCAAGATTGTTGACTATTCCTTCAAATTCGGTCTGATACGTTCCCGAGCCGTATTCGTTCCTTCTGTATACGGTTATCTTCTCGCCCTTGGTGCCGTAGAGGATAACGTTCACGGCTTCTGCGGGCAGATCGCGTATCGGGGTATCGAGCGAAAAGCCGTACTGCTTTGCCAGAGCCTCCATATACATCGCGGCGATAGTGCTGCCCTCCATTGCCCAGCCGCTGCCCTTTATAGCACCCTGCCGAACGGACTTCGTTCTGTCGGGTATTATCCTGTCCTCGTCTATCTTCATGAACACGCCGAGACCCGTGCATTTTTTACACGCGCCGTAGGGGTTGTTGAACGAGAACATTCTCGGGCTCAGCTCGTCTATGCTCACCCCGTGGTCGGGGCAGGCGTAGTTCTGCGAGAAAAGCATATCCTCGCCGCCGCTGACTGCGGCTATCACGAGCCCGCCCGAGAGCTTTGCCGCAACCTCGACGGAATCGGCAAGCCTTGAACGGATCTCGCTTTTTACAACGAGTCTGTCTACTATTATCTCGATATTGTGCTTTTTGTTCTTCTCGGGCTTTATCTCCTCGGAAAGATCGTAGATTATACCGTCTACCCTTACCCTGACGAAGCCGCTTTTTGCCGCCTGCTCGAATTCCTTGCGGTGCTCACCCTTTTTTGCGCGGATAACGGGGGCAAGTATCTGTATTTTCGTACCCTCGTCAAGCTCCATTACCTTATCGACTATCTGATCTACCGTCTGCTGCTTTATTTCTCTGCCGCATACGGGGCAGTGAGGTATGCCTACCCTTGCATACATGAGCCTGAGATAGTCGTATATTTCCGTTACCGTACCCACAGTGGAGCGCGGATTCCTGGACGTCGTTTTCTGGTCTATGGATATTGCGGGAGAAAGACCGTCTATGCTGTCCACGTCGGGCTTATCCATTTGTCCGAGGAACATTCTTGCATAGGACGACAGCGACTCGACGTATCTTCTCTGACCCTCCGCATAAAGGGTATCGAAGGCGAGCGACGACTTGCCCGAGCCCGACAGACCCGTTATGACCACAAGCTCGTCCCTCGGTATATCCACGTTGATATTCTTGAGGTTATGCTCTCTTGCTCCCCTTACTTTTATTCTTTTGAATGCCATA
>CACWNZ010000302.1 GCA_902762335.1 uncultured Ruminococcus sp.
TTCTTCAGGACGGCTGCCGAATATACAAAGCAGACCTATGGTCTTGAAGAGAGCGTTGATGATATAATACGTACCTGGCTGGACATGGCAAGGTATGAATATGCCAACAACGTGAGGCTCAAGCCCTATACAAAGGAATACCTTGACGTTTTAAGGAAAAAGGGGATAAAGCTCGGTATGGCGACCTCCTCCGACCCGTACCTGCTTGAGCCTGTGCTGAAAAACAACGGCATAGACGGTTATTTTGACGAGATCTGCTATACCTCTCAGGTTGGCAGAAACAAAAGCTTCCCCGATATTTATGTTTATACTGCAAAGAGGCTCGGGGTTTCGGAAAGGAACTGCATCGTCTTTGAGGACATCATAGAAGGCATAAACGGCGCCAATAAGGCTGATATGTATACCGTTGCGGTCTATGACGAGGCCTCAAAGGATAACGAAAAGCATCTGAGAGATGCGGCAGACAGATATATTTTCGATTTCTCCGATATGCTGGGGGGATTTATATGCAGCGAAACCGCATAATGTATTTTATTATCGGCATGGTTCTTCTCGCTATCGGCTACGTTGTAAGGGTCACGGGTCTTTCGATCGTTACGTCTGTTGATAACAGGAAATTCACTATGGAGGGCAGCTTCGTATTCATTACTATGGGCATCTACTTCCTTGCGGCGGTCATATTCAGAAAGGCTGCGGCATGGGTGGTCGGAGGCGTTGCGTTCGTGGCTGTCGGATTTTTTCAGATCTTCAGAAAAATGGAGTTCGGCTGGTACATAGATATTTACGAAAGCAACGTAGGACGAATAGTTATAGGCGGTCCGTTCCAATTCAGGCTTTTCATTTATATTTTTATAGGCATGATACTCGGCGCCGCGCTTGAGATAGTCCTGCGACAATATAACAAGGTGGGACTGTAACAGGCAAAACAAAATAAGCAAAATAAAAACCGGACTGTCCGTGTGGACTGTCCGGTTGTTTGGTTTTAGGGTCATCTTCTGTCAGTTGCGCTTGCCGAAGAGACGGAGCAGATAGATAAAGATGTTGATGAAGTCAAGATAAAGCTGGAGAGCCATATTTACCGAGACCTTCTTGAGCATAGCGTCGTCGCCTGCAAGAGCCTCATAGCTCCTCTTGATCTTCTGTACGTCATAAGCGGTAAGACCTACGAAGATAACGACACCGATGATGCCGATGAGTATTGAAAGACCGCTGAAGCGGAAGATAAGTCCGAATACAGAGAACAGGAGAAGTACGGCAAGACCTATGAGAAGGATCGGGCCGAGCTTCGAGAGGTCACGCTTGGTTACCGTGCCGTAGATAGCGAAGCCGATGAAGAGGACTGCAGCCGCTGCAAAGCAGAATATAGCCGAGCCTGCATCGTAAACAAGGAGTATCGGAGTAAAGGTGATGCCGCTGACGACCGAATATACAAAGAACATTGCAAGACTTACGCCGTAGGGCATCTTTGCAACAAAGATATTGAGAACGATAGCGAGCACGAGCTCAACTACAAGGAAGATGTAAGCGACAGGAATGAAATTGTAAAGTTTTAATGCAACTTCGAGAGGGTCGCCCGAGGTGAGTCCGATCTTAAGACCGAGCGCTACGAAGAAGGTGACTGCAAGACCTAAGCCCATCCACAGAAAGATCTTCTTGCTGTAGTCTGAAAGGCTCATGGCGCCTGTTCTTGTGCCTGTAAAGGGAACACCGAAGCCCTGCTGTGCGGGATCTGCCTGATAGGGCTGGTAGCCCTGCTGAGGATAACCCTGCTGCTGGGGATAGCCCTGCTGCTGGGGATAACCCTGCTGCTGATAGCCGTTTGCCTGATACGGTGTATTATAACCGTTCTGACCGTTGGGATCATATCCGTTGAAATTGCCGTTGTTCATAAGATCCGTCCTTTCATTATTTTATTGTAAGCTGCGGCATGCCGCAGCCCGATGAGCCCTGCGCTCATCATCGTCGGCTTACCGTTCCGGCAGCGCCCTTCGCACCGCAGAGATACGGTACCGTGTGCCTCACGGTTTTCGGTGACGGCGCCGCTGACAAAGCAGCTTTCGATGCGCCGCACTCCTGTAAATAATATATCGTTTTCAGAAA
>CACWNZ010000303.1 GCA_902762335.1 uncultured Ruminococcus sp.
CCGGATCATCGTCATATTCGACACCGCTGTCAAAGTAATCGTCATCTTCATCATCTTCATCGTCATCATCAACGTCGATAAACGATGAGGGGTCGGCGCCTGCCGCTACCGCAAATGCCTGAAGAACGGGTATCGTATCCTCTGCGCTCATCTGCTCGGCAATGAACTGATCGTCATAGCCGCTTATGGACGCATAGAACATTCCCGGCTCGTCTGCCTGAGATACGCTTATCTGCACCGAATTGCCGTCGCTGTCTGTAACTGTGAGCGATGCGCTGCTGTTGCCCTCGGTAACGCTTTTTGCAAGGTCTGAGCAGCTCCCGAGGATCGCAACGTCAAAGCCTGCCGCGCCGTTGCCGAGTCCGCCTCTTGCGGCTGCTACGAGCGCCCTGCCGTTCTGCGTGCCGTCGGCTATCTCAACGTACAGCAGCTCTGCGCCCGATACCGTTTCGCCCGCAAGGGCAAAGGTTATATCGCCTTCCCGGATCGTGCCGAGCTCCTTGAAGAAGGCGGGATATTGAGGAGCGGGCGCGCTGCTCTGTTCTGTGGGGGACTGTCCCGTATAAAGCAGGGCGTGCTGTCTGACAGTCGCCGCCGCCTCCTCTGCGGCTGCCTCCTGACAGGTGTAGAACTCGCTGATGCCGTCTATATTTATTGATACGTTCTCGGAGCCGGGACCCGTTTTCGTGCCCGTAATGCTGAAGCTCTGCTCCTGACCCGCAGCGTTGGTTATTTTGTATACCGCGCCGAAGCCGTTTTCGTCGTAGGTATCCATATCGGTCACCTTTACGCAGCTGCCGTATACGGCGGTGTCATAGATATATCCGCTGCCGTTCATGATGCCCGCAAGCAGTACGGCGGTATCGTCACTGAAGGTGACGAGGGTAAGCATCGATGCGCTCCCGTTGGTACCCATATATGCGCCTGTAACGCTGTCCTCCGTAAGTTGTGTCATCTGAGCAAGAAATGAGGGCTCGATCACGACAGCGCCCGCAGGGCTCGTCTGCGAAACAGGCTCAGACGTCTGTTCGCTGCTTTCGGGCTTGCTCTGTGTCGGAGTCTCAGAGGATTGCTGAGGCGCGCTCGGTGTCGTATCCGATGCCGTCTGACTGCTGCCGTCAGTTTTGCTCTCCGTAACGGATACGGCGCTCTGAGCCGCAGAATTGCTTTCTGCCGAAGAATCCGCTCCGCCGCTGCCGCCCGCGCAGCCCGCAGCCGCACAGATAAGGGCAGAAACAAGCGCGGCGGCTATTGCTTTTGATATATTTCCGTTCATAGTTAAGCATCTCCTGTCTTTATGATATATATATAACAATTATACCATACACTGCGTAAAAATACAATGATATTAACGAAAAACACACGGCATTCCCGTCAGGGAGCGCCGTGTGTCGGTTTTGATTTATCCTATGAGACTGTTCAGCCCTCCGGGGTCTGCGATGATTGCGGGGTCTGTGAGGTCTGCGGCGACTCACTTTCCGAGGGGGCTGTTACGGGCAGCATTATGCTTGTGGTATCGCCTGCCACGGTGGTGGGCAGCTTGCCGTCCCATTTCTCTATATACATCTGATAGAGGATCTTATCGGTAAGGGACTTCTCAAGCAGGTCGTTCGACTTTGCCTCCGCCTCCGCCTGAACTATCTTAGCCTGAGCCTCAGCCTTTGCCTTGGCTACCTTGGTCTCGTTCTCGTAGTTTGCCTTGAGCTGCTGCTGCTCGGCTATCATCTTATCCTCGACAGCCTTTTCAAATGCGTCGGAGAAATCTATGTTCGTCATAACGACTGTCTGTATATCCACAAAGAATTTCTCGTCTATAGCCTTTTTGATGCTCTCCTCAACGAGCGGGGACATTGAAGCTCTGTCAGCGATGATATTCATTGCCTTGTAGGATGAGAGTATCGCCTTGGTCTTTTCTATGGCTACCGATTCGAGCCTGTTCTGCAGAGCCTCGAGAGAGCCGTACTGCTCGGCTATCTTTATAGCCTTGTCGGGCATTATCTTGTACTGCACCGTCATCTGTATATCCATGGTCTGCGCGTCCGAAGAATAGGTAGAGGTAGTTATGGATATGGTCTG
>CACWNZ010000304.1 GCA_902762335.1 uncultured Ruminococcus sp.
CGCCTTAGAGGGCGCGGGTGTCCTGTGGACACCGCTGCGCAGCAGCAGCGCCGACCGAGCCGGCAGGCGAGACCCGGGGGACATACTTTGCGGTTATATGAGCTATTCTATGCCGCCGCGGGTCTGCTTATGACGGCGGGAAACGGCAGGGAGCAAACGGTAATCCCATGATATTACCAAAAAAACCGCATGAGCCGCGGTTTTATTTGTTAAAACAATGATTTTTGCAGGATTGCAAAATAACACTTGCAATTTTGCCCGTCATATATTAGAATAATGAAGTGTTTTGGTATATTTTTGAAATTTCAGGCGCTTAAGATACCCAAATGACTCTTTACCGAAGCTCTCATTATATTACAGGAGGAACCGTAATGAACAACTATTCGTCTTTAGAAAAAAGCAAGCTCACCGAAGAGTACAGAAAGCTCTCGGAGACATACGCCGCTTATAAGGCTCAGGGTCTTGCGCTGAATATGGCAAGAGGCAAGCCCGGCGCAGAGCAGCTCAATATCTCCAACGATATGCTCACCGCCCTTACGCCCGACGACGTGTTTTCCCTGAGCGACTGCCCCGACTGCAGGAACTACGGCAACCTTGACGGCATAGACTGCTGCAAGGAGCTGTTTGCGGCTATTCTCGGCGTTGACAAGAAAAACGTATTTGTCGGCGGAAACTCGAGCCTCAATATGATGTTCGATACCATCGCCTGCATGATGGAGCTCGGCTGCAGCGGCGAAAAGCCCTGGAACAAGCAGGAAAAGATAAAGTTCCTCTGCCCCGCGCCCGGCTATGACAGGCATTTCGGCGTAACGGGCTATTTCGGCATAGAGATGATAACCGTTCCCATGACGGAGAACGGTCCCGATATGGATACTGTAGAAAAGCTTGTGTCCTCAGACCCGACGATAAAGGGTATATGGTGCGTACCGAAGTATTCCAACCCTCAGGGCATAACCTATTCCGACGAGACAGTAAAGCGCTTTGCCGCCCTTGAGCCTGCCGCAAAGGACTTCAGGATCATGTGGGACAACGCCTACGTTATCCATGACATCAACGGCACCCCCGACAAGCTTCTCAATATCTTTGACGAGGTGAAAAAGACGGGCAAGGAGGATATGGTGCTCGAGTTCTGCTCGACCTCGAAGATCACCTTCCCCGGCGCGGGCGTTGCGGCTCTTGCGGCATCGGAAAACAACCTTGCTCTGCTCAAAAAGCGCTACAACTTCCAGACTATCGGCTACGACAAGGTAAATATGCTCCGTCATGTAAGATACTTCAAGGACCTTAACGGCGTTCTTGCCCACATGCAGAAGCACAGGGCAGTTCTTGAGCCCCGCTTCAATATGGTGCTCGATACCCTCGACAAGGAGCTCTCACCGCTCGGCATCGCAAAGTGGACAAAGCCCAACGGCGGATATTTCGTGAGCATCGACGTTATGGACGGCTGCGCAAAGAGAGTTGTCGCGCTCTGCAAGGAGGCGGGCGTCGTTCTTACGGGCGCAGGCGCTACCTATCCCTACGGCAAGGATCCCGCCGACAGCAATATCAGGCTCGCTCCTACCTATCCCCCCGTTGAGGAGCTTGAAAAGGCTATGGATATCTTCTGCATCTGCGTTAAAATGGCGGCTATAGAAAAGCTCACGGAGGGCTGATAAGGTCTTATGAGCAGGGCATTCCTCTTTGCGGAGGAATGTGCCTGCTTGTTTTATTGCGAAAAATCAGTTTACAAAAAATATGCAGGATTTTTGTTTAATTTGTTCAAGGAAAGCCCGCGGTAATTCTGTATACGCCGTTTTACGGGCGTAAAATGCCGTTATTTTTCCGACAATGAAAGGAGACAGACGCCCCGAAGGATAATAAAGCGCGAATTATTGTCCGAAAAAGCCAAAAAAGATTTGACTTTTATAGACAAAAAATATATAATTGTATTCGATATGTCTGTATGTTTTAGGTGCTTTGGGCATTGTGCCTTTGCTTGCCCGCCGCCCTTGACATAGCCGGACACAATAGAAAAAATTGGAGGATACCGTATGAAACGAATTGGCAAACCGGTGTTCTTCATCGTTTTTGTTAT
>CACWNZ010000305.1 GCA_902762335.1 uncultured Ruminococcus sp.
GGATCTCGGCGGAGCGAAGATATATCTCAAGCGTGAGGATCTTAACCATACGGGAGCGCATAAGATAAACAACGTACTCGGACAGGCGCTGCTTGCAAAGAAAATGGGCAAGACAAGACTCATCGCTGAGACGGGCGCAGGTCAGCACGGAGTTGCGACCGCTACGGCGGCGGCGCTTATGGGTATGGAATGTGTCGTATTCATGGGCGAGGAGGATACAAAGCGGCAGGCTCTCAACGTTTACCGCATGAGACTGCTCGGCGCGGAGGTCATTCCCGTAAAGACGGGAACAGCCACCCTCAAGGACGCCGTGAGCGAGGCAATGAGAGAATGGACGACACGCATTTCCGACACGCACTACTGTCTCGGCTCGGTAATGGGTCCCCACCCCTTCCCCACGATAGTCAGGGATTTTCAGTCGATCATTTCAAAGGAAATAAAGGAACGTATGCTTGAGCTTGAGGGCAGACTGCCCGATGCCGTTATAGCCTGCGTGGGCGGCGGCTCAAACGCTATAGGCAGCTTCTACCACTTCATCAATGATGAGGGCGTGCGTCTTATAGGCTGCGAGGCGGCAGGCAGGGGCATAGACACCTTTGAAACAGCCGCAACGATCTCAACAGGCAGATTGGGTATCTTCCACGGAATGAAATCCTACTTCTGTCAGGACGAATACGGTCAGATAGCCCCCGTTTATTCGATCTCTGCGGGGCTTGATTACCCGGGCGTAGGACCCGAGCACGCATATCTCCATGATACAGGCAGAGCCGAATACGTTGCCGTTACAGACGACGAGGCGGTAAACGCCTTTGAATATCTTTCAAGGACCGAGGGCATCATTCCTGCGATAGAATCTGCCCATGCGGTCGCCCACGCCATAAAGATAGCTCCTGATATGGATAAGGACAAGATAATCGTTATCACGATCTCCGGCAGAGGAGACAAGGACTGCGCTGCCATTGCGCGATACAGAGGAGAGGATATAAATGAGTAACATCAGAAAAGCGTTTGAGGGCGGCAAGGCGTTTATTCCCTTTATAACCTGCGGCGACCCCGATCTTGAAACGACTGCGGCAGCCGTAAGAGCCGCTGCCGAAAACGGCGCGGATCTTATCGAGCTCGGCATACCCTTCTCCGACCCTACGGCAGAGGGTCCCGTTATACAGGGCGCCAACATAAGAGCGCTCAAGGGCGGCGTTACGACGGACAAGGTGTTTGAGCTTGTTAAAGAGCTGCGAAAGGATATTACAATACCGCTGGTATTCATGACCTATGCGAACGTGGTCTTTTCATACGGCTCTGACAGATTCATTTCCGAATGCGCGCGCACAGGCATAGACGGGCTTATCATTCCCGATATTCCCTTTGAGGAGAAGGAGGAATTCCTGCCCTTCTGCCGCAAATACGGCGTTGACCTTATCTCGCTGATAGCACCCACCTCACAAAACCGTGTCGCAATGATAGCAAAGGAGGCGGAGGGCTTTATCTATCTCGTTTCAAGTCTCGGCGTTACGGGAATAAGAAAGGAGATAAACACCGATATCGCTTCTATCGTAAGCGTCATCCGCGAAAATACGGATATTCCCTGCGCTGTGGGCTTCGGAATATCTACGCCGGAACAGGCTGCCAAAATGGCCGCCCTGTGCGATGGCGTTATCGTAGGCTCTGCCGTTGTCAGACTTGCCGGTCAATACGGCACAGATGCTCCGGCTCATATAGGCGAATACGTCAGAAGCATGAAGGAGGCAGTTTCATCTGCCGATAAATGATTCAAAAACAGAATGAGGAAAGCCGTCCTGACCCGATATGCGGGATAAGGACGGCTTTCCTTATTATTTTACGGTCTTTTCCAAGAGGGCAAGCACGGCTTCGGAATTCCTTGTAGGCGCGGGAAGCCTTGAAATAAGCTGCTTATAAAAGTCCTTTACGTCAGGGTCGCTAAGAATATAGCTGACCTGAAAATTATTGAGGGCTATCTCGCACAGCATATCGGTTTCTTCGGTGTCCCAATCGGTGATCTGCAGCATGGTTTTGATTATAGTA
>CACWNZ010000306.1 GCA_902762335.1 uncultured Ruminococcus sp.
ATTTACGGAGGACGACATGACCCGCGAAACAGCAAAAAGGAAGATAAAGGGTTTTCCGCTGAAGCTTCAGGCTCTTGCAAAAAAGGACATAGACGAGCGGGCTTATGTAAGCTGTGAGCTTGTGCCGGTGTTTGAGATAGAAAACGGCTATTATCAGATGACCGTCAATTACAAGATAAGGCTCGAGGACGGCTATATCTACGGAAAAGCGCCGAGCCTTGACGACTTTGTAAAAATGCACGATGCCGCAGAGCGGGGTGAGGTGTTCACTATTATGTACCTCAGAAGCTCAAGGATAATCATAGAAATAGAAGAACGCGACGACTGATTACAAACAGTATAATAATACAAATTGTATAGAATAAGGAGGGACTGCCGTGAAATACGTTTTGCAGACAAACGGACTGACGAAGGAATATTCGCGCAAAAAAGCGGTAGATAACGTTTCTCTCACGGTGAGACAGGGAGATATATACGGCTTCGTGGGAAAAAACGGAGCGGGAAAAACGACCTTTATCAGAATGATACTCGGACTGACGAGAGTAACCGCAGGCAGCTTCAGCTTTTTTGACGGCGACACCTCGCAGGAGCACAGAAGGCGCATAGGAAGCCTTGTTGAAAGCCCCTCTCTGTATAAGAACATGACCGCCCATGACAATCTTGAGATGTACAGCATAATGACCGGCGCGGACAAGGCGGAGATCGGAGGACTGTTAGAGCTTGTGGGTCTTGCGGATACGGGCAAAAAGCGCGCCGCAGACTTTTCGCTCGGAATGAAGCAGCGCCTCGGCATAGCTATGGCGCTTGTGGGAGATCCCGAGCTGCTGATACTTGACGAGCCGATAAACGGTCTTGACCCAAAGGGCATAGTTGAGATAAGAGAGCTGCTGCTTGAGCTGAAAAACAAGGGCAAAACGATATTCATCTCGAGCCATATTTTAGGTGAGCTTGAAAAGATCGCCACCTGCTACGGCATAATATCGGCGGGCAGGCTGGTAGAGGAGATAACCGCAGAGCAGCTGAAGACCCTGAGCATTGAGAGAACTATAATAACGACAGACCGTCCCGAGCAGGCGCTTGAGACTGCGAAAAAGCTTCTCGGAACACATAAAATAACCTTAGAAAACGGCAAGATCTATGTCTCGGGAGCAATACCGAATATAGGTGAGCTGACAAGCGAGATGTTCAGACAGGGAATAGCCGTAACGGGCATTACCAACGACGGCGGCGGCGCCGAGGAATATTTCCTTAAGAAAATGGAGGAGGGACAGTCATGACTCTGCTTTTGCGGTCTGATCTTTACAAGCTGAAAAAATCGCTCAGCTTCAGGGTCTGCCTTATAATATCCTTTGTGCTGGGTATCATTATGTCTGTACTCTATTATTACGCATGGCAGCAGCTCAATCAGAATATTGAAGAGACTACCAAAATGATAGCAAGCCTCGGGGATTACGGTCAAACGGTGCAGGCGGCACTCGAACTCATGCCGAAAAACGACCTCTGGTCCTATGTGAATATCTCTTTGTCGGATCTCAACGTTCTGTATATATCCGCCGTGGTGGTAAGCATATTTGTCGGCTCGGAATATTCCATGGGTACCCTCAGAAATCCGCTGACGAGGGGACATTCACGCACGAAGATATATTTATCAAAGCTCATCGTCACAACGCTTGCCTCACTTGCGGTCATAGGGCTTTATACAGCGGGCGGCACCGTGTCGGGCTGCATAATGTTCGGTTTCTCCTCATCTGTTTCCGCAGGGGACATACTTCTCACACTGCTGTGCTATCTGCTGCTGTTTTTAGCTGTGGTAAGCTTCTATGTAATGGTAGCGGTGCTGACAAAGAAAACGGGCTATGCCATAGCCTTTTCAATGATAGTTCCTATGCTTATATCGTCTCTCGCAAGCGTTATTAAGATAGGCTATGCCGACTTTGACAAAATATCGCGGCTGTGGCTTTTTGATACTGTTATCAGCACACAGAAGCTCGTTCAGTCGTCCGAGGCTTATATACCGATGATCGCGGCGGCGGTGTA
>CACWNZ010000307.1 GCA_902762335.1 uncultured Ruminococcus sp.
CCCTTTTCGTGCAGCTTTCAGCTCAGGGAGCCCGCGCCCGATGCGGCAGTATCGGTAAGGCTCAGACCGGATTATATCAACTGCCGCGCCGTAAGCCCAAGAAAAGCGGATATACACGGGGCTTTTTCGGTGATAGTATCCGCATCGGCGGGCAGCAGTCAGGAATACGTCACGGGAATAGCGGGCGACGATATACAGCAGAGCCTCAGACACGAGACGGTCAGCAGACTGCGCTGCTGTACGCAGCAGCAGTTTTCAATAACCGAGGTGCTCGATATAGGTCAGGGCAGGGGCGTGCCCGAGACTATCCTGCGCAGCGAGTTGGGAGTAAGCTGTCACAGCGTAAAGGCGCTTACCGATAAGCTTATGCTGACCGGTGAGGCCGTTCTGAAGATAGTTTATCTTACCGATGCCGAGACGGGCGCGCAGGACAGCATGAGCTTTAACGTGCCGTTCTCGCAGGTGATAGATGCCGCAGGCGCAGACGACGGCACGGTGAATGATATAAGGCTTGAGGTGATGAATTATTCGGCGGCGCTGAGGTCGGAATACGACGAGAGCAGCACCCTCGTTACTCTCGATGCAAGGCTGTGCGCGACGGTCGCGGCTTATGAGGATAAGGAGATTACCATAATAGAGGACGCGTATTCCACAGACTATGATCTTGAGCTGTCGTATAAGCAGTACAGGCTTACAAGGCTTGCCGCACTTACGGATATAACACACTATGCGGAGGCGCAGCTTTCATCGGGCGACAGCAGGATCACTCAGGTGACGGATCTGTGGTGCGAGACGGTCAGTCCGCTATGCGTTTACGAGAACGGCAGTATCAGCGTTCGCGGCAAGCTGCTGTGCTGTATGCTTGCCCTTGACGGCGACGGAGTGCCGTTCTATATGGAACGCCCCGTAGAATTTTCGGTCTCGCCCGATACGCCCGCAGGTCTGACGAGCCCGCTGATAAGAACGGACGTCAGCGTGAAGAATATCTCGTTCAGAATAACGGGCGACAATACGGTGGATATAAGGGCGGAGCTGAGAATGACGGGGGCGGTTTATGATAACGTACAGCTCAGAGGCGTGTCGGGTGTGACGGCATCGGAGGACAGCTGCCGTGTAAAGGACAGAACGGCGGCTCTCACGCTATATTATGCCGAGGAGGGCGAAAGACTCTGGGATATAGCCCGCGCCTACTGTACCTCTGCCGAGGCTATAAGACTTGAAAACGAAATGACCGAAGACGTTGTTGCGGCAAGAGGTATGCTGCTTATACCGATGTGATCTACAGGAGGAGACTGTTCTTGATGGAGGAACTGAATATTTACAAAGACATTTCTCAGCGCACCAACGGGGATATATATCTGGGCATAGTAGGACCCGTGCGGACGGGAAAATCCACGTTTATCAAAAGATTCATGGATACTATTGTGATACCCAATATTGCCGACCCCGACTGCCGCAAAAGAGCCAACGATGAGCTTCCGCAGTCGGCGGCAGGCAGAACAATAATGACTACCGAGCCGAAGTTCATTCCCGAAAACGCCGTTGAGATCAGGCTTGAGGGCAACGTGAACTTCAGAGTAAGAATGATAGACTGCGTAGGCTATATAGTACCCGGCGCCTTGGGCTACATAGAGGACGAGGCGCCCCGTATGGTAAAGACCCCATGGTTTGACGATGCCGTTCCCTTTGATATGGCGGCCGAGCTCGGCACGAGAAAGGTGATAACCGACCATTCTACTATCGGACTTGTAGTTACTACCGACGGAAGTATAAGCGATATAGAAAGAGAGGAATACGAGGAGGCAGAGGAGAGGGTCATCAGGGAGCTGAAGGATATAAACAAGCCCTTCGTCGTGCTGCTCAATTCTGCGGAGCCGCGTTCCGCGCAGACGATAGAGCTATCGGAGCAGCTCAGCGAAAAATACGGCGTTCCCGTTGAGCCTGTGAGCTGTATGGAGCTTGACGAGCACGAGATAAAAAGGATACTCGCAAGGGTGCTGTTTGAATTTCCCG
>CACWNZ010000308.1 GCA_902762335.1 uncultured Ruminococcus sp.
CAACGTTGCCGACGATGATGTTTTCGTCTGCCTTGAATACGGTGTTTTCGGGGGGATAGACTATCAGCTTGCCGCCGGAAAGACCCTTTCCGAAATAGTCGTTGCTGTCGCCCTTCAGTTCAAGGGTGAGTCCCTTGGGTATGAACGCGCCGAAGCTCTGACCGCCCGAGCCGCGGCAGATCACCTTGTAGGTATCGTCGGGCAGACTGCTGCCGTGTCTTACGGTGATCTCCGAGCCGAGAGCCGTTCCGAGAGAGCGGTCGGTATTCTTTATGCTGATCTCAACGGTCTTAGGCTCGCCGCTGCGAAGTGCCTTGCTGAATTTCTTTATAAGTACCCTCTCGTCTATCGTTTCGGAAAGACCGAAATCGTACGGTGATTTCTCTTTGTAGCATACCTTCTCGCCCGAAAGCCCGCTGTTGAGTATGAGAGAAAGGTCTATCTTCTTCTCACGGGCGTCAAGACCGTCCTTCATTCTGAGAAGATCTGTCCTTCCGACAAGCTCGTCTACAGTTCTTACGCCGAGCCTTGACATATACTCTCTCAGCTCCTGAGCGATGAAGTACATGAAATTGATGACGTATTCGGGCTTGCCCGCAAAGCGCTTGCGAAGCTCGGGATTCTGTGTAGCCACGCCGAAGGGGCAGCTGTCAAGATTGCATACGCGCATCATGGCGCAGCCTAAGGTGACCAGCGGAGCCGTAGCAAAGCCGAATTCCTCTGCGCCCAGCGCGGCTGCAACTGCAACGTCCCTGCCCGTCATGAGCTTGCCGTCCGTTTCTATAACGACCTTGTCCCTGAGTCCGTTGAGGATAAGGGTCTGATGAGCCTCTGCAAGACCCAGCTCCCACGGCAGACCCGCGTTATATATAGAGCTGCCCGGTGCCGCGCCCGTGCCGCCGTCATGACCCGAGATAAGGATAACTCCTGCGCCCGCCTTTGCCACGCCTGCGGCGACCGTACCTACGCCCGCCTCGGATACTAACTTGACGGAAATGCGCGCCTTCTTGTTGGCGTTCTTAAGGTCGTAAATGAGCTGCGCGAGGTCCTCTATCGAATAAATATCATGGTGCGGGGGAGGGGAGATGAGTGATACGCCGGGGGTAGAATGACGGGTCTTTGCTATCCACGGATATACCTTGTTGCCGGGCAGATGTCCGCCCTCGCCGGGCTTTGCGCCCTGAGCCATTTTTATCTGAAGCTCGTCCGCTGAGTTGAGATATTCAGAGGTAACGCCGAAGCGCCCGCTTGCTACCTGCTTTATCGCGGAGCACCTGTTTTCGGCAGTACCCTTAGTTTTAAGGCGCTCAGGGCTTTCGCCGCCCTCGCCTGAGTTCGACTTGCCGCCGATCCTGTTCATTGCAAGGGCAAGAGTCTCGTGTGCCTCCTGAGAGATAGAGCCGTAGGACATAGCTCCCGTCTTGAAGCGCTTTACTATTGAATCGGCGCTTTCTACCTCCTCAAGCGGAACGGGAGTATCGGCATAATTGAAGTCCAGCAGTCCCCTGATATTAACGGGCGCCATCTCCTCGTTGAGCATTGCGGAATATTTCTTGTATAATTCGTAATCATTCGTTCTTGCGGCAGTCTGAAGGGCGTGTATCGTACAGGGATTGTAAAGATGCTCCTCCTTGCCGCTCCTTGCTTTATGCTGACCGCCCGAAGGAAGTCCTGAGGGCGTGCCGAGCCCGAGGGGGTCGAAGGCTGCCGTATGAAGTCTGTCAACAGTGTTTTCGATGTCCTCAAGTGTTATGCCGCCTATCCTGCTCACCGTACCCGTAAAGTATTCGTCAATAAGCTCTCTGCTCAGACCGATAGCCTCAAAGTTCTTTGAGCCCTGATAGGACTGCAGGGTCGATATGCCCATTTTTGAAGCGATCTTGACGATACCGTGAAGAATAGCGTCGTTGTAGTCGTTGACGGCTGCATAGTAGTCTTTATCAAGAAAATCATCATGAATAAGCTCGTGTATCGTTTCTATCGCAAGATAGGGATTTATCGCGCTTGC
>CACWNZ010000309.1 GCA_902762335.1 uncultured Ruminococcus sp.
AGGTTGGGATTCTCGCTGCCAAGCTCAAGAGCGGATTTGCTTATTATTGCAGCGCCCAGCGCCGTAATGGTGTAGTCTACGCCGTCCTCGGTAGTGGCCTCTATGCCGTTGTCGGGGTTTGCCTTGTATTTAAGCAGCAGCTTTACCACGGGAACGTAGAGATTGTTTGCGGCAACGTACAGCGGTGACTCCGAAAAAGTATCTCCCTCGGCGCACGTATCGGGATTTGCGCCAAGCTCAAGTGCGCGCTTTAGTGCTGTAAGAGCCTTTTTCTCATCTGCATCGGTGTCTGCCTCAAGATAGGTGCTCACCAGGGTATAAACGACGTTGCTCTTGTCGCCGCTCAGCTTTATGCCCGCTTCGGCAAGAATATCAAAGTATTCGGGGTTTATATCACGGTCTGAGGCTATCATTTCAAGCAGCGAGTATTCTGTGGCTTCACCTGTTTTCTTGTCTACCTCCTTATAGGCGCAGACTGAGGAGAAATCCAGCCCCTTCAGAGCAAGGGTGAGAAGCCTTTTCTTGTCAATGCTGCAGTATTCTTCATCGGTATTGTATAAAGCGCCCCACGGCGAGTAATAAATTGTGATATCGTCGTAGTAAACCACACGGGCGTTTTCGAGGGAAGCCCCGCGCTCTGCAAGGAATTTTATGAGATCGAGCCTGCATTGGAAATATTCGGGGGTATCCTTCTTGAAGCCGATACCGTTTACCGTAAGACCCAGCAGAGTCCACTCCTTAGAGAGCGGCCAATCGTCCTCTCTGTCCTTTTCGACAAAGGAGCAGCGCTTGTTGATGTCGGCGCCCTTGTTTATAAGCTCCTTAATAAGACCGAGATATTCGGGCTTTCTCTGGGCAAAAAGATAGGTGGGCAGTGTATCGCAATAAATACCCTGTTCATCGTCCCAATTGATCGTTGCGTTAACGTCAAGACCGCATTCATCAATGAAGTAATTGAGAAGATCGGCGCTGCCGAAGGCTTTGGTGCTGTCCGCTATCACGCGGGCGGTTATGCCGTGGGGGAATTTCTTTGCGTATTCCCTGAGCTTGTCCTTATCCTTTTCGGAAATGAAATAACGCAGCGCGGCTTCGGCATTATCGCTGCCGAGGAGACGGTCTTCAACAGCCTTGCCGCCGAAGCGCAGAGCCATTTTGAAGTTGAAGCTCCTGAAAAATTCCTTGCCGCTTTTTGCAAGCTTTTCCAATGTAGGCTCGCGGAACTCTATGAGCAGCTTGTATATATATATGCGTTGGCGTTTTCGGGGTCAGCATCGAGTATCTTGTCACAGGTCCTGTCGGCGTTATCAAAGTCGCCCGCCTCAAGGAAGATGCCGATCCTCTTCATCAGCGAATCAAAGCTTGCGACAACGCCTCTCTGCGCGGGAGCCTGAGCCTGCTGAGCTTGTGTCTGCTTGGGTATCAGCTTGCCTATGCCGCGCACGAGATCCTGCATGAAGCCCATTTTGCCCATGTCCTGACCCTGTATATTAGAAAATTCACCCGGCAGGTCGTAGGGATCCATTTTGAAATAGCACGGGATAAGAGTGCGTCCCTTATTCTTTGCCATTATCTTGAGATACCTGCTCCATTCGTTCTTGACCCATACGGAGTTGACGTGCTCCGCCTTGGTGGTGATGACGAGCATTACCTTAGCGCTGTTGAGTGCCGCAAAAATGCGCGGCTCGTACTGCTCGCCCAGCATTCCCTCAAGTGTTATCCTTGAAAAGAATACTTTATAGCCCTTTTCGGTGAGAGCGTCGTATACCTCCTGAGCCTTTACGCTGTCGAGGGAGCGCTCCTTCGTTCTTTCGTCCGTTTCCTTGTAGCAGATAAATACGTCGTACGGCTCCTCCTTGGCGGAGATCTCCATGATTCCCTTGAGTACGCGGTCGATGTAGGCGGCTTCCTTTTGGTACAGTCTGAGCGCTATCGGGTCGGCATACTTCAGCGAGTCTTTATAGTCGATATCCTCGGTTATGGGGTCGTAGCTTGCTCTGTGACAGGTGG
>CACWNZ010000310.1 GCA_902762335.1 uncultured Ruminococcus sp.
ATCGGCTGCGGCGAGCGCGGCAACGAGATGACCGACGTTCTCAACGAGTTCCCCGAGCTTAAGGATCCCCGCACGGGCAACTCACTCATGGAGCGTACCGTACTTATAGCAAACACCTCGGATATGCCTGTTGCAGCGCGTGAGGCGTCTATCTATACGGGTATCACCATTGCGGAATACTTCAGAGATATGGGCTACACCGTCGCTCTTATGGCGGACTCTACCTCAAGATGGGCGGAGGCTCTCAGAGAAATGTCGGGACGACTTGAGGAAATGCCCGGTGAAGAGGGCTATCCCGCATATCTGGGCAGCCGTCTTGCACAGTTCTACGAGCGCGCAGGCCGCGTTATCGTAAACGGCACGGGAGATACAGAGGGCGCTCTCTCCGTAATAGGCGCGGTATCCCCTCCCGGCGGCGATATTTCCGAGCCGGTATCCCAGGCTACCCTTCGTATCGTAAAGGTGTTCTGGGGACTTGACGCTTCTCTTGCGTATAAGAGACACTTCCCCGCAATAAACTGGCTCACAAGCTATTCGCTCTATACCGACCAGCTTGCAAAATGGTTCTCCGAGAATGCCTCAAAGGACTTCATAGAGCTGAGGGGCAGACTTATGTCACTGCTTCAGGACGAGGCGGAGCTTCAGGAGATAGTAAACCTCGTCGGTATGGACGCTCTCTCGTCAAACGACAGGCTCAAGCTTGAAACAGCCCGCTCTATCCGTGAGGACTATCTGCATCAGAACGCATTTGACCCGACAGATACCTATACCTCGCTGAAAAAGCAGGTGCTCATGATGAGGGCTATCCTTCTTTGCTACGACAAATGCTCCGAGGCTCTCGGCAGGGGCGCAGATATAGATATGCTCATGTCAATGGCGGTCCGCGAGAGAATAGGCAGGTTCAAGTACGAGGAAGAGGACAAGATAGATACCGAATTCGATTCTATCGGAGCTATCCTTGACAAAGAGATCGAGGACGTAATTGAAAGGAGTGAGGACTGATGCCAAAGGAGTACCGTACTATAAGAGAGGTCGCAGGTCCTCTTATGATGATAAGCGACGTTGAGGGCGTTACCTACAACGAGCTTGGAGAGATAGAGCTTCCCGACGGCGAAAAGCGCCGCTGTCAGGTGCTTGAGGTTGACGGCACAAACGCGCTTGTTCAGCTCTTCGATTCCGCCGCAGGCATAAACCTTGCCGATTCAAAGGTACGCTTCCTTGGCAGGTCTATGGAGCTGCCCGTATCAGCCGATATGCTCTCAAGGGTATTCGACGGTCTCGGCAACCCGATAGACGGCGGTCCCGCTATCATTCCCGAAAAAAGACTTGATATAAACGGCACGCCCATGAACCCCGCAGCCCGCGACTATCCGCAGGAGTTCATTCAGACAGGCGTATCCGCGATAGACGGTCTTAACACCCTCGTAAGGGGTCAGAAGCTCCCGATCTTCTCTGCATCGGGTCTGCCTCACGCGCAGCTTGCTGCGCAGATAGCAAGACAGGCGGCGGTAAGGGGCAAAAACGAGCAGTTCGCCGTTGTCTTTGCCGCAATGGGCATCACCTATGAGGAATCCGACTACTTCGTGCAGTCCTTCCGCGAGACGGGCGCTATAGACAGAACGGTAATGTTCGTAAACCTTGCAAACGACCCCGCTATCGAGCGTATAGCTACCCCGCGAATGGCGCTTACCGCAGCGGAGTATCTTGCCTTTGATCTCGGAATGCACGTTCTCGTTATCATGACGGACATAACAAACTATGCCGACGCTCTCCGTGAGGTATCGGCGGCGCGTAAGGAAGTGCCCGGCAGACGAGGCTATCCCGGCTATATGTATACGAACCTTGCCACGCTCTATGAAAGAGCAGGCAGACAGAAGGGCAGAAACGGCTCTATAACGCTTATCCCCATACTCACCATGCCCGAGGACGACAAGACCCACCCGATACCCGACCTTACGGGCTACATCACGGAGGGTCAGATAATCCTCAGCCGTGAGCTTTACA
>CACWNZ010000311.1 GCA_902762335.1 uncultured Ruminococcus sp.
ATAGTATATCAGTTCTACAATCTCATTCCGATACTCACGGCGGAGGAGAACATAACCCTTCCCGTAGAGCTTGACGGCAGACACGTTGAAAAGGAAAAGCTTGACAACGTGCTCGAGCTTCTCGGTATAGAGAACAGAAGGCTCAACCTTCCAAATCAGCTCTCGGGCGGTCAGCAGCAGAGGGTGTCCATTGCAAGGGCGATAATTAACGACCCCGCTATCCTTCTTGCAGACGAGCCTACGGGCAACCTCGACTCAAAGGCGACCGACGACATAGTCAGCCTTCTCAAAAAGACCAATAAGGCGCTCGGTCAGACGATTATCATGATAACCCATAACCTTGAGATAGCAAAGGAAGCTGACAGGGTGATCCGCATCAGCGACGGAAAGATCTCAGAGGAGGTGTGAGCCTTGAAGCCGATAAGAAAGTTAGTGCTTAAAAATCTGCTGATGAACAAAACGAGGACTATCGTTACTATCATCGGCATCGTGCTCTCGGTAGCGCTCATCACCTCGATAATCGGATTCCTCTCAAGCGGAATGACCTCTATGAATAACGCGAAATTTTCTTTTACGGGCGACTATGAGGTAATGTTTGAAGGTACTTTCAATGACGACAGCGTTGCCGAGATAAAGGCGAACAGGAACGTCAAGGACGTATATTTCTATAACGATCTCGGCGAATATAAGCCCGAAAATTCAAGGTCGGAGATAAGACCGTTCGTATCGTTGGCAGGCACGAACAAGGCTTCCTTTGACGGAAGCTGCTGCAAGCTCAAGGAGGGCCGCTTCCCCGAGAACGACCATGAGATAATCATAAGCAGCACCTACGGCAGGTTTATTACAAGAGGCGTTTCTCTCGGCGATGAGATCGTGCTCGAAAAGGGCGCAAGACACTATACCAAGGAGTATATCTTAGAAAATAATCCCGACATAAACGAAGAGAGCTTACAGCTCCTTCTGAACACCGATCTTTCGGGAAACGTTCCTTACGAAGGGGACGGCGAGACCTTTACCTCTCAGGGCAAGGAGACCTTCAAGGTTGTAGGTATAGTAGAGTACGCCGATGGCTTCCTCGGCTTCGGCGAATATGACCATGCGACCGTATTTACGTACAGCGACAAGGTGAAAACGAACGTTCTCTACCTTGCACTTACGGATGATGGACTCAAAAGCTTCACTCAGACCCTCAGTCAGATAACGGGCGTAGATGAAAACCTTATTCTTGACGTAAGGACCGAAAGAGATATTGCAAAGCAGACGGAGCAGCTCAGCAAAAACACGATAGGCATAACGCAATTCTCGTTCAACAGCACTATTCTTGAGGCAAAGGGCGTGACCCCCACTACCGACATTCAGGGAACTCTTGTGGGCATATTCATAGTAGCTCTGATAATGCTCGTTGTCTGCGGCTCATGCGTGTTCATCATACGCAACAGCTTCAATATCTCACTCAACGACAAGATAAAGCTCTACGGAATGCTCTCGTCGATCGGCTCTACGCCCAATCAGCTCAGAATGAGCGTGTTCTTCGAGGCGGCTCTGCTCGGGCTCATAGGTATCCCGCTGGGTATACTTCTCGGCTATGCCGTTACGGGCGGTCTTATGGCGCTTGCAAACGCTCTGCTCGGCGATATGCTCGGAAGCTTTGAGATAGCGTTCAATATACCCTATTATGCGGCTCTCATAGCGGCGGCTTTAGGCATAGGCACGGTAATGATGTCCGCCTATAATTCCTCTGTCGAGGCATCAAGGGTAACTCCTCTTGAGGCTATCCGCAGCAGCAAGTCGGTAAACATCAGAAAGAGAAGAAAGGGAAGGAAAAAGGAGAAGGACTACAAGACCCCGAAGCGTGGAAGAACATGAAGCGCAGCCGCAAGCAGTACAGAACGACCATAATCTCTATAGTTGTGAGCACGGCTCTTTTCATTACTGTATCCTGCTTCGTAGAAAAGCTGATACTCTATACCTCAGAGCAGGATATGTTCAAGAGCAGGGATTATAATATCTATATCACTACAAACTGTTCCGATATCAACGGAAAGAATAAGAGCCCGCAGGAGATGAAGGATTATGCCAATCAGGTATTGGGCATGGGCGAGGTAACCAAGTACCGCTATGCACTCAATATGACCGGAGATATCTCAGCGGAAATTCCTGTGAGCGAGCTCTCGGAGGAGCTCAGGAGCGACCCCGATGCGATGCTGAACATGAGATCTCAGGACGACAAGGAAAAGGCTGCGCCCCGTTTATTCCTCATAGCGATCGATGACGAGAGCTACGCCGACTACTGCAAAAAGAACGGCATAGATCCTCAGAAGGAGAGAAATGCAGCGTTTATTTACAACAGATTTGTCTATCTCAATGATTATCTGTCGGAAAAACCCGATTATAAATTCCTCGATGATCCCGTGGGAAAGACCTATGACTTTAATTGGAAGTCGGTATATTTTTCCGGCGTAAGCGAGATCCCCGAAAGCTATAAGAGCTGTCCCAACGTGACTCTTGAAAAGATCGAGTATGACCTTGAGGAAGGCGATTACGAATATGACGAAAACGGCAAGCTCATCATACCGTCCGAGAATTATCTTGTTACGGAAAGGATCGACCTGCCCCTTAAGATAGGCGGTCTGCTTGAGAATGATTTCTCTCTCGATTCGGCGAACATAAAGCAGCAGGTCATTGCGGTATCGTTCGACTGCTTTGAGAAAAACGTGATCAACAAGCTTAAGGATTACGGCTCGATAATGCTGGATAACGCTTATTCGGGCGGCAGCTTCTATCTCGATATCGACAGCCCCGCTGCCAACGACCTTGAGGACAAGATAAACGAAAGCGGCATAGTTGAGGACTTCGACTACGGATATCTGACCAACGTCTACAGAATGGAGACAGAGATGAAGTCGATGCTCACCCTTGTACAGATCATAGTATACGGCTTTATCATTCTTATCTCACTCATAGGCATAACAAATATCTTCAATACGATAACCACCAATATGAGTCTGCGCCGCAAGGAATTTGCGATGCTCCGCTCTATAGGCATGACGAAGCGGGAGTTCAACCGTCTCGTTCAGCTTGAGAGCATGATGTATACCGTCAAGTCGCTGCTGATAGGTCTGCCCCTCGGTCTGCTGGGCTGCTGGGCGGTAAATGCGGTGATAGATCTCAACCCGTCGATAAAAACACCCCTTGTTATCCCGTGGCTGCAGATAATAATAAGCGTAGTCGTAGTGCTTGCGCTTCTGTGGACTATCATGAAGTTCTCTTTGAGCAAGGTAAGCAAAATGAATATCAGAGAGACCATAAGAAACGATAACATCTGATGTTTTGATAAACA
>CACWNZ010000312.1 GCA_902762335.1 uncultured Ruminococcus sp.
ACGGCTGAGTATCCCGTCCTTTATATCATGGGAGCTTGCGCCGCCGAAGGCAAAAAAGCTCCTGCCCTCTATCTTGAATATTTCTCCCCTCATGAGATGATAAATGCTGCTTCTTATCCTGTGCGCCTTTCCCCCGCAGAATTCCACCGTTTCAAATTCACTGTTGAGTCTGTGAAAATTCTCGTGATTGCCGTCAACGAACACCGTGGTAAAGGGCTTCTCGTCAAGCCACCCGAGCCAATAGTCCTCGTATGAGCTTTTGCTGTCCGTGTCCCATACACCGCCGAAATCTCCGCAGATAATTACAACGTCGTTCTTCGTCATATTCCTCTGTTCGGGAAAAGCCGCAGAGGAAAGCTTATTGAACTCACCGTGACAATCTCCCGGTCGGCATAACTGAGGTTGTTGCGGGCGAAGATATCTCCAAAAAGATGAGCCTTCAGATAATAGTCGGTTCTTACGCAGCGAGGGGTTTCTTTCCATCTCCAACGACTGCTCTAAGGCTTCGTCAAGCTTTGCTATTTCCTGCTCAAGGTGTTCTTGATCAAAGCCGAAAAATGATATCTCATACAAAAAGCTTACCACAAGGTCAAGGAGATTCTCCTGCGTAAGTCTTGTATCGGCTACGCGATAGCCGAGCGCTCTTTCCCGCTCTATAAATTCACAGCCGTAGCATTCCACCTTAGAAACGTCATCCGCATCGAGAAGCTTGTTCAGATCGACAAGTCCCATGCTTTTCCCCGCAGTACCGTCATTCCCGATATCCTTGTAAACGAATAATACTCCCCTGAGATCGGGGTCTTCTGTCGTTTCAATACTGCAAAGGGTATCAAGAAAGGTCTGAAACCGCTCCGAAACAGCGGTCTTGAATTCCTTTATCGTCATATCCTCATGGCGGGTGATCTCCGCGATGGTGATAGGATAGCTGTCAAAATATGCTCTTTCTATGGAAAAATGATCCGTTTCACGCAGGACCTGCTGTATCGTTTTCAATTACTATTTCCCCTCTTTATTACGTACCGAGCCTGTGATCGATAATCTTCACGGCGGCAGTATTAGCTGTCGTCTGCCTGAGCTGTTCAAGTCTTTTTCTGCCAAACCGTCTGTCCGCAGCCTTAAGAATATCCGCAAGACCCCACAGGTCGTTTTCAAAATGCTTTAAGAACACCTCTTCCTTAGGGGTGTCAATATATTCCCGCAGAAGCTCCGATATATCCGATATATCGGTCTCATAGGGATAATGCGTTTTATTCCCTCTGAGATCCGTTACGGATTTTCCGTTCCCGCCCTCTGATATGAACTGTCGGGGATAGTCAAAGATGATCTCCCCGCACAAGGTCATCCAATACCTCGGCAGCTCGGTCGAGCCGTACTGACTTTTCATTCTGTAGATCGACAGGTGAATCTGAAGATCAAGATCCTCGTCGATAAGCTTGTATATCTCCCTTTGCAGTGAACTCCATCTTTTCATGCTTTCTCCCCTTTCGGCTTCTATCCTATTATATCCCACCCGGGCTGATACGGCTATCGTTTATGAAAAAACCGCCCTGCGCGAGGCGGGGCGGGACAACGTCGTATCTATGCATCGGAAAATACGAGCGCTGCATCAGTCCTCGTTCAGCTCCGCAAGGCGCTCATATATCTTTTCATTTATTACGTCTGAGTCGGGGATCTCGTCATATTCCGATGCGCACTCCTGCAGAACGTCCATTATGATCTCAATGACCGCCCATTCCTCGTCCGTTTCTATCGGAGTAAGCTCGGTTTCCGGAGCATCGGGGTCATAAATGCTTGCATACACCTTAGTGCTGCCGTCATCATCAAGAGTATTATCCGTATAGATAATATAGTTTTTATTTGTCTCCTGATTCTCAAACGTAAAAAGAACTTCGCATTCTACTTCAACGCCCTCATCATTTAACACCTTGAAGCTCATGATCTCGTCTCTGTTTTCGTCTGCTGTTCCTGCGCTCATTTTATCCGCTCCTTAATTATTTTTTCGGGGTCCGTCTTTCTTTCACGATTATATCAGAATTCCCCCAAAAAAGCAACAGTTTCGGTCATAGAGCAACAGGTTTTCCGTGAATAAGACCATATAGCTATTGCAAAGTCCGATATGAACGGTTTATAATTGATACAAATAAATAACTCTGCAAGAAAT
>CACWNZ010000313.1:0-1079 GCA_902762335.1 uncultured Ruminococcus sp.
GCTCTGCAAGCTCGGGGTCGAATTTTCTCAGCTCGTCGTTTATAGTTTCAAAGTCCTTTTTCGGATCTCTGCCCTCGCTGCCCGATACGTCTACTATATGCAGCAGCAGGCGGCATCTTTCAACGTGCCTGAGGAACTGATGCCCCAGCCCCAGACCGTCATGCGCGCCCTCTATAAGTCCGGGAATATCCGCCATAACAAAGGACGATTCCTCGCCCATGCGCACAACGCCTAAAACGGGGGTGAGAGTTGTGAAATGATAATTCGCGATTATCGGCTTCGCCTCGCTGACAACGGATATAAAAGTAGACTTTCCCACGTTGGGATAGCCAACAATACCAACGTCCGCAAGGAGCTTGAGCTCAAGCTGCACCTCAAAAGCTTCGCCGGGCATACCCGGCTTTGCAAATCTCGGGGTCTGTCTTGTAGGCGTGGCAAAGTGGGTGTTTCCGAAGCCGCCCTTGCCGCCTCTTGCGACTATTACAGGCTCGCTGCCCGAAATATCGGCAAGTATCCTGCCCGTTTCCTGCTCCTTTATCACCGTACCCTTAGGCACTCTTATAACGAGATCCTCCGCCTTTTTGCCGTTGCAGCGTCCGCCCCTGCCGTTTTCGCCCTTGGGGGCGGTATATTTTCTTTTATATCTGAAATCCGCAAGGGTAGAGAGGTTGGTATCCGCAACAAAAACGATATTGCCCCCTCTGCCGCCGTCGCCGCCGTCGGGTCCGCCCGAGGCTACGTATTTTTCTCTGTGAAAGGTCACTGCGCCGTCGCCGCCGTCGCCTGCCTTTATCGATATTTTAGCTATATCTACAAACATGGTCTTCCTTCGCCTCCTGCGGAGCTTCTCCGCCGTATCCGGCGCAGTCAGCGGTATCCCGTCTGCGCCGCCTTATTCCCGAATAACAAAAAAGAGTCCCGACGAATGCCGAGACTCCTGACGCCTTGCAAAATCACTGCTCTGCAGCGTATACAGATACCTGCTTGCGGTCCTTGCCTACACGCTCGAACTTAACAACGCCGTCTACCTTAGCAAACAGACTGTCGTCCGATCCGCGGCCAACGTTGTTGCCGGGGTG
>CACWNZ010000313.1:1154-2946 GCA_902762335.1 uncultured Ruminococcus sp.
CTTTTTATGAGCGAACAACTGAACATTAATTCTAAGCATTGTATTACACCTCCGTAAAAATAACCTGTAAAAATTCGGGATACTGCTCCTCCGTATTCATCAGATGGAGCTTCAGACCTTCTAAAATATCCTTGCAGCGCTCTGCGTCCTTACTGCTCACCCTGACCAGCATATCGCCGTCCGACACGTCGGTACGCGCCTTGACTCCGATTATATCGGTCATGGTGTTTGCAGCCATATATGCCGCCGACGATACGAACGCGCAGATTATATCCTTGCCTTCCTCGTCATAGCCCGAATGACCGCTTATATGAAAGCCCGTAAGTCTGCCCTGCTCCGCAAAAAGCTCGGCTATTATCATCAAGCCTCTATAGACTCTATCTGCACCTTGGTGTAGAACTGTCTGTGTCCCATTTTGCGCTTCTCGCCCTTCTTAGGCTTATAGGTAAACACGGTTATTTTCTTTCCTCTGCCGGTCTTGATGACCTTGCCCGTTACCTTTGCGCCCTCTACGTAAGGAGAGCCTGCCTTGAATCCTTCGTCCGTGCTGACTGCAACGACCTTGAAGTCTACCGTTGCATCATTTTCGGCGTCAAGCTTCTCTACGTATACAACGTCGCCGTTTGCGACCTTGTACTGCTTTCCGCCTGTTTCGATCACTGCGTACATCTTTCTGGCACCTACCTGTTTTTGTGTACTCGCTGCACAGGGCGGAGCTTCGCTCTCTTATTTACCCATAGCATGCGGCTATATAATAATAACATAGTCCCTCCCTCTTGTCAAGCGCATTTTTCCGGCAAGCGCCGGTGCCGATTCGCGGTCACGCGCGCTTACTTTCTCAGCGTATCAGCCTTCATGCCCGCGGCGGAGTGCCTCCGCTGTCAATTCGCGGCGCGGCTTTTTTGTGGTATCAGACTTTTATGCCCGTGCCCATGCTTTATTATCGTATTCGCGGCGAATATGCATGGGGTAGAATTGAAGTTGAGCGCGAACTTAGGGTGCGGTTGTCCGGTGGACAACTCTGCCAAAGGCAGAAGCACCGACCGAGCCGGCAGGCGAAACCCGGCAGCTTGCCGCCGCAGCGTTGCCAATATAACCAGTCAATTCCGCTTTTCAAATTTTCAGGTCGGAAAGGTTTGCGCAGAAATATACAAAAATATGCACGAAAATAAAAAATATGTATTGAATATTCGGAAAGAATTATATATAATTAAATTGGTTAGTTATTTGTGCCGTTGCAAGCACTATCTTATCAGAAACGGAGAAATGAATATGAGAAACATTCTTTTTGTGGCATCGGAATGCTATCCGTTTATAAAGACAGGCGGATTGGCTGACGTTGTCGGCGCGCTCCCCAAAATGCTGAACAAGGACGAGTTCGACGTCCGTGTCGTTATCCCCAAGTATATGTGCATACCGTGGGAATACCGTCAGCACTTCAATTACGTCTCAAGCTTCTATATGCCTCTCGGTCATCTGCCGGACCATAAGTACGTCGGAATAATGGAGTATATGCACGAGGGCATACACTACTACTTCATCGACAACGAGGGCTATTTCGGCGGAGACACTCCCTATACCAATAACCTGAAGTGGGATATAGAGCGCTTTACATTTTTCAGCAAGGCTGCTCTTTCTATCCTCCCCACTATAGGATTCCGCCCCGACCTTATACACTGCCACGACTGGCAGGCGGCTCTTGTCCCCGTATTCCTCAGAACGCTCTTCAAAGACAACAGCTTCTATTGGGGCATAAAGTCAATGATGACTATCCACAACCTCAAGTTCCAGG
>CACWNZ010000314.1:0-1790 GCA_902762335.1 uncultured Ruminococcus sp.
GGACAGGAAATATCAGATATTGTCGACCGCGCCCTGATGCTCAGACCCAGCGAGAGGACTCAGACGATAGGGGAGTTCCTTGATGCGCTTGAGGTACAGGTTAAGGAAAGATCGAGGGACGATAATTTCGTATACGTATCCGTAAGCATAGACGGCGCCGTGCAGGATAGGGTAAAGGTCGAGGAGGACAAGGAGGTCACTGTGGGAAGATCCTCCAAGTGCGAGATCGTATTTCCCGGCTGCGACAACGTCAGCAAGCTGCACTGCAAGCTGATGTTCGACGGCGAGAAAAAGCAGTTCTGCATTGAGGACTGCTCTACTAACGGGACCTATATAAACTATGTAAGAATGGAAAAGGGAGTAAAATACTACGTGGGCAAGCAGGATCTTATTATCCTTGCCAACACAAGATACAGACTGATATTGGGGGAATAAGCCATGAACACCGACGATGAGCGCAATATTCCTACGGTGAAATACGAGCCGCGTGCAGAGATGTTCGCATCGAGCATCATGGGTACGAGAAAATATCAGCAGGATTCCTACGCCTGTCTGGAGACCCCCGAGGGAAGTCTTGCGGTAGTATGTGACGGAATGGGCGGTCTTGAAGGCGGCGAAAGAGCGAGCGCCCTTGTTATAAGGACCCTGCTTGAGGACTATATAACCGGTTCGATAACCGATATAAGAAAATTCTTCCGCAACGAGATAAAGCTGACGGACAGTCTCGTATGCAAAATAAGCGACGAGAACGGCAGACCCATAGGTGCGGGAACGACTATAGTTGCCGTGCATATCAGGGACGGAGAAATGAATTGGATCTCCGTGGGGGACAGCAAGATATACGTTATAAGAAACAACGAGCTCCACTGCATAGTGAGGGAGCATAACTACAGGCTCATGCTCAATTCCATGTATTCAAAGGGAGAGATAACCCTTGAGCAGTACAGAAGCGAGGAGCCGAAGGCGGAGGCGCTTATAAGCTTTCTCGGTATAGGTAACGTATCGCTTATAGACGAGAACGAGGCGCCGCTGAAGCTGCTTCAGGGCGATATAGTTCTGCTGTGCAGCGACGGTCTTTATAAGTCTCTCTCTGACGAAAGGATACTTGCCGTGCTGTCTGATAACTATTTTGATATGCAGCGCGCTGCGGACGAGCTTACTGCGGCAGCCCTGAGCTATTCGGGCAGGGGACAGGACAACACTACGGTAGTTATAGTGAAGTATCAGTAAGCCACGGAGCTTGGGAGATGATAAAATGTACTATTGTATTTATTGCATGACGGAGATACCCGAGGAAACAAAGGAGTGCTGCCCCTATTGCGGAGGCGCAAGGAGCAGCTATAAGTCGCCCGAGGGTCTGCTGCAGCCCGAGAGCCTCTTCTGCGGAAGATACTACATCGGCAGGGCGAGCAGATCTGACAGCAGCGGGATAACCTATCTCGGATATGATACCGTTATGAGCAGGAGAGTATCCTTAAGGCAGCTCAGGGTATCCGTCGGCGACAGCTACAGAAAATACGACTATAAGGAAAGATTCCTTTATACATATAAGACCCTTGCACAGATAGACGTATCCTCGCTGCCCGTCGTATATACCTGCAATACGCAGGGGGACACTGTATATGCTGTAAATGAGTATATCAACGAGCAGACACTTGGGGCATATATATCCGACACGGGAAAAAAGAGCTATGAGGCGGCAAAGGCTCTTATGCTGCCGATAATAGTTGCCCTTAAGCTGATGCATGAGAAAAACATCTGCCACGGCAATGTGAAGCTTGTAAATATCA
>CACWNZ010000314.1:1796-2299 GCA_902762335.1 uncultured Ruminococcus sp.
GGGCGGACAAGACCCTCGTGCTGTGCGACGCTGCGGGCATAGGGGGAGCCTCGGGAGAAAAGAGCTTTTCTGACGATATAAGGGATTTTCTCAGGTGCTTCGTGTCGCTGCTCGGCGGTTTGCCCGTTATGGCGGACGAGCAGGCGGTAAACGAGCTTCTGCTTAAAAACGAGCCACAGCTCCCCGATGAGGCGCTCGACTGCATAAGGCTCGCCTTTGAGAACGAAAGGACGAATATCACGGCGGATATTATTCTCAGAGCATTATATAAATGTACCGACATTGCTCTCGGACAAAGAAACGACGATCACAAGGCTCCGCCGAAGGATCTGCTTGAGCTTGCTTCAAGGTCCGGGGTAGAGGTGACAAGGCTGATAACGTCGCTTGTCTGACGAAAAGGAGTGTAATCATGGTAAGCTGTAAAAACTGCGGAAACGTATTTGATGAGAGCTTTGCGGTCTGCCCCAAGTGCGGACTGCCCTATTCTGCCGACGCTCAGACAG
>CACWNZ010000314.1:2309-3205 GCA_902762335.1 uncultured Ruminococcus sp.
AGGCGGGTCTGTACGTTCCTATTCAGAATGAGAAACAGGCTGAGGAAAAGGCGGCAGGCAAAAAAGGCTCAAAGGGAAAGATAATCGCAATAATCATAGTGATATGCGCCGTTATCATAGCGGCGATAGTCACCGTAATAGTTATAGCGGCAGTCAGCTCGGGCGCGGCAGCCCGCGAGCAGCTCAGTCTCGGCGACAAATACATGAAGAACGAGGAGTTCGACGAGGCAATAGTTGCCTTCAACAAGGCTATAGAGATCGACCCGAACAACGCTGACGCATACTCAAAGCTTGCGGACGCTTATCTTGCGGTAGGCAACACGAGCGAGGCGGTCAGAACTCTTCAGCAGGGCTATGAGAGGACGAATTCGGGCGACATCAAGAGCAGACTCGACGAGCTTTCGGTAAAGACGGGCGTTGACGCAATGATCGAGGGCGCCGCCGTAAAGGAATCCGGCTCCTGCGGAGACGGTCTTACCTATACGCTCTATGACAACGGCGTAACGGTAGTAAACGGCACGGGCTCTATGGGGGATACCGAATACGACAGCGTTATCTGGAGAAACAAGAAGGCTACCGAGGTGTTCCTCAGCGAGGGTGTATCATCTATCGGCAGATACGCTTTCCGCGACTGCGACACGATAACCTGCATACACGTTCCGAGAAGCATTACCAATATCTCGGAGTGGGCGTTCAACGACAGCGACAGGCTCACCGCCATAAAGGTGGATCCCGACAACAACTATTACTGCTCCGTTGACGGCGTGCTCTACAATAAGGACAAGACCATACTTGAGGTCTATCCCTGCGGCAAGTGGGGTACGTATACACTGCCCTACACGGTAACAGAGGTAAGGAACTATGCCTTTGCGGGCTGTATGCACCTGAGATATATC
>CACWNZ010000315.1 GCA_902762335.1 uncultured Ruminococcus sp.
GTACAGCTCACACAGGAGGAAAGCGCAAGGCTCTTAGGACTTGAGGATATTCTCCACAAGAGGATAATCGGACAGGACGAGGCGGTCTCGGCGGTGGCCCGCGCGATACGCAGGGGCAGAGTCGGGCTCAAGGACCCGAACAGACCCGTCGGCTCGTTTATCTTCCTCGGTCCTACGGGCGTAGGAAAGACCGAGCTGTGCAAGGCTCTTGCGCAGGCAATGTTCGGTGACGAGAACGCAATGATCCGCTTCGATATGTCCGAATACATGGAGAAGCACACTGTATCAAAGCTTATCGGCTCGCCTCCGGGCTACGTCGGCTACGACGAGGGAGGTCAGCTCACCGAAGCGGTAAGACGCCGTCCCTATTCGGTGCTGCTCTTCGATGAGATAGAGAAGGCTCACCCTGACGTGTTCAATATGCTGCTCCAGATACTTGACGACGGCAGACTGACCGACTCACAGGGCAGACACGTCAATTTCAGGAACACCGTTATCATCATGACGTCAAACGTGGGCGCAAGGCTCATAACCGAAAAGCAGACAAGTCTCGGCTTCTTCGGCGGAGAGGAGACAGCCCGCAGAGACGAGGAAACGATAAGAGAAGGCGTGATGTCTGAGCTTAAAAAGGTATTCAGACCCGAGTTCCTCAACAGGGTAGACGACATCATCGTGTTCAACAGGCTCACAAGCGATGATATTTGCAAAATAGCCTCCAACCTGCTCGTATCGCTTAAGTCGAGGCTCGCGGAGATCGGCGTAGATGCGGAATTCAGCGAGGAAGCCGTAAAGGCGGTCGCAGAGGCAGGCTTTGATGAGGTCTACGGCGCAAGACCGCTTAAGAGAGCCATTCAGTCAAAGATAGAGGACGCCGTATCTGAAAGGATACTTGACGGCAGCATAAAGGCGGGCGACCGCATAGAGTGCAGCTATCGTGACGGTACTTTCGTCTTTGATAAGAAAAACAGCCATCGTCAAGATAATAAAAGTGTCATCACTGATGGCAATACCGATGCTTCTCACAAACAATTTGTAAATCTCTGTAAAAAGATTACAAAAAGTAAAATAAATTGAAAATGGTTTTCAAAAAAATTACGGGACGGAGAATGATATGGGCGGCTCAGGCGGATACAAAACTAAACAGCGCGATACTATTCTCAGATATATGACCGATCATAAAGACAGCCACGTCACCGTAAACGGGATAAGCGATTATCTCGCGGGGCAGGGCGCACGGGTCGGTACGGCAACTATATACAGGCACCTCGATAAGCTGGTCGAGCAGGGTCTTGTGAGAAAATATACGGTAGACGCCTCTACAGGCGCGTGCTTTCAGTATGTGGAGCCGGAACGGGGCTGTCATGAGCATTTTCATCTCAAGTGCGAAAAATGCGGCAGGCTGATACACCTTGAATGCAGTCACGTCAGAGAGCTTGCAGACCACGTCTATTCGGAGCACGGATTCAGGATAGACCCGCTCAGGACGGTCTTTTACGGAATATGCAGAGAATGCTCCGAAAACGGCTTGCCGTCCGATAATGATACCCGGGAGGAGAATACCGAAAATGAATAATACCTTTATACTTGTTGCTCTTGTCGTGGTGGTCAGCCTGATGATATTCGGGCTCCTGCTTATCCCCGTGCTAAAAAAATTCAAGGCGAGCGACACCGCCTTCAATATAACCGTGCTTTCCACCTGCTTCTGCGGACTTCTTGCCGCGGGCGCACTCGTGTATCTCGTATCGGTAAACATGATGAAGGAATACGTCGAGATAAAGCGCTATCATACCTATACGCTCTCAAACAGCGACGGCAGCCGTGAGCTTACCGTAAAGGAATATTCTGACGACAAGTCCTCGGGCTTTGAGCTGTATCTTGACGAGGGTGAGGAAAAGCTTGCGGACGTAAGGACGGACCATTATCTTCCTTTCGGCACGGGTGAGTATAAGATCGAGTGGGGCAGCAACGAGCTGAAGATATACTATACCTTCCGCAGCAGCGAGGATCAGTACCTTTGCAGGAGCTGTACTCTGACCTACGACGGCAAATTTACACAGGGCGACAACGAGGATATAGACCTGCGAGAGAAGGACGAGCCGCAGAGGTCGTTCTCTCCTGACCCGATGTAAGCATATATATAAAATATTTAAGCCTGTTTATGTAAGTGTTGCATAAAACAGGCTTTTTTCTTTGCTATAATTAACATAATGCGGAAGCTTGATTTGTGCATAATAATGATAATTTGTTTATTTGTCTAACTCGGCTCAGATGCAGACTTTCATGCTTGTTGAAAATCGCATTTTACAAACAGAGAAAAAAATAGTAAGCTTATAATAGCGAAGGTATGTGTTCTTATCCGCAATAATTTACAAAGGAGAGTGTTTTAATTGAATTCCGACAAAAGCTTAAGACGCAGACTCATCACAAGACTCGGCTCGGCAGCTCTTGCAGCGGCAATGTTCACATCAGGTCTTATCGGCTCGGGCTCGGCGCTCACGGTCTATGCCGAAAGCGACACGGCATCAACTGCGGCTGCATCGACCGCAAAGGTGGATTACGGACTTGCAAAGACCTCACAGGAGGGCGTTACCCTTCACTGCTGGAACTGGTCGTACAACAACATCAAAAAGTACATGAAGGACATAGCCGCGGCGGGCTATACCTCTATCCAGACCTCGCCCGTACAGCAGCCCAAGGATTATTATTGGGAGGGCGTAGCCTACGGCAACGTCGGCATACCTAACGGCACGGGCGGCGAGGACGGAAACTGGTGGAAGCTCTATCAGCCCGTTACCAAGGCTATGTGCGACGAGGCTGAAAAGTACGGCGTCAAAGTAATAGTCGACATAGTTGCAAATCACATGGGAAATATACAGGGCTATAAGATAGGTCAGGCGGGCGCATCGCTTGCCGATAATCAGAAGGCGGTAATGTCAGATATATCCCCGCAGGTGGGCGAATTCTGGAAAAAGGATATGCTCACCGACCCGAGCTATTGGCACATCAGCACCTCATGGACGCACTCCAGCGACGGGCGCTTTGACGTAACTCAGGGCAATATGGGTATGCCCGACCTCAACACGGGCGATAAGAAGGTTCAGAAAATGGTGCTCGACCTGCTAAAGGAATGTATCGACTGCGGCGCAGACGGCTTCAGATTTGACGCGGCAAAGCACATCGAGACTCCGAAGGACAGCAAGGCTTTCGCAAGCGACTTCTGGGATGTAGTGCTTGACGGCGCGCGAGCCTACTATAAGCAGGTCAACGGCTATGACGGCATATACTTCTACGGCGAGGTGCTCAACCGTCTTGACGACGTAAACGCCGAGAACTACTATCTCAGCAAGATGTCCATTACGGATAACTCAACGAGCGACAATCTCCGCAACAGTGTCATAAACGGGCATATAGACGCCCTTGCAACTTCGAGCTATAACGGCTATATCCACGGACAGGGCAACAGGGCGGTACTCTGGCCCGAGAGCCACGATACCTACATGGGCGGCGGCTCGTCCTACGATGCGAACGATACCGTTATTAAGCAGGTATGGGCTATAATCGCATCAAGAAAGGACTCGACGGGTCTGTTCTTTGCAAGACCCTACTATTCAAAGGATATTCTTGCGGGCGATGCCTGCAAGGCGAGACAGTCAACCACTGCTATACTCGATAAGATCGGCGAGCAGACACAGCTTGGCGACGTAGGAACTATTACGTGGGCTGATCCCTCGGTTGTTGCCGTAAACAGGTTCAGAAACCAATTTGTAGGACAGAGTGAAAAGCTCGGAGCTTCAGGCAACGTAGCCTACAACCTCAGAGGCAAGACGGGTATCGTCATCGTCAGGAACGGCGCAGGCTCGGTATCCCTCAGCGTAGGAATGCAGGACGGCACCTATTACGATCAGGTAACGGGCGAGAAATTCACCGTATCGGGCGGTACGATAAAGGGCAACGTCAAGAGCTCTGACGGCATAGCCGTAGTATACAACCCCGTTAAGGATTACGGCAAGGTAAGCCCCGCTGAGCCGACTTCCATAAGGATCTCAGCGGAATCCGAGACAGGCTCAAACGTATTCTCTACAAACAGCATCAACGTAAAGATCTCCGTGACCGGCGCGTCAAAGGTAAGCTATACGACCTCTGAGGGCATCTCGGGCAGCTTTACCGGCACATCAAAGACCATTGTTATAGGTAGATATACCGCAACAGGCAGTGATGCGGTCCTTACCGTAACAGGCACCGCATCGGACGGCACAAAGAA
>CACWNZ010000316.1 GCA_902762335.1 uncultured Ruminococcus sp.
AGCGGCCTCGAGCGTGTCCGAAGAAAACGATTCTCGTTCCGCGCGAAAACGCCGAAGAAGCCAGCATAGCAAACGGGATCAACGTCATTCCCGTATCTTCGCTCGCTGAAGCCGCCGCCGTTGAGCTGCGAAAAGCAGTTCTGCGCCGTGCTGTTCAGCGCGGGCAGAAGGCTGTTCACTGCCTTTTTGGTATCGAATACTCCGAGAGTAGAATATCTGAAGGGGGATTCCTCGTAGGCGTGTTCTACGTAGCTGTCTATCATCACTCTGCTCAGGTCATCAACAGGAATGGACGGGTCGGAGTAGAGACTTGATATGAAGTCGGTATAGTACAGACCGCAGTTCGGAATGACCTCCTCCGAGGCGATAAGTCTGTCGGTATAGGGCTCGAGAGCGATACAGGTCTCAAAGCCACCCATGAGGCAGGCGTCAAAGCATATAAAGTCGAAATACGTTCCCGCAGATGATAACGCCGCGCTCAGCTCAGACATCGACATAAGAGCGACAGGATAGTTTTTGTCATAGCACCAGCCGCTTATAGCGCCGCCTCCGTGATCCCAGAGGATAAGACCGTATCTCTCCGCGGGATAGTTCTTGGTCGTATAGCCGATAAAGTCCCTCAGTGTATCGCCCGTACCCATGCATTTCTGTCCGACAGTATCGTCTGTGAGTATCATGCCGTCACGGGAAAACTTATACCGCTGACAGCGGTCTGATGCGACTACGTTGTTCAGCCATTTTGTCGAGCCGCCAGTCTGCGCTATCACGTTTACGTTCTTATTGTCACCGCAGCCCGCTATCATCTCAAAAATATCCTTTGTAGCGCTGCCCATGTTTTCTTCAAGATCCGAGCCGCACATATATACCATAAGAGTAAAGCTGTTTTCGGGCGCATCGGATCTTGAAGACTCGGTAAAGGAAGGCTCGGTAAACGACTGCTGCTCCGCAGAGCTCTCGGCATTGCCCGAAACGGTTTTTTCGGGTTCCGTGAAGGAGGCTTCAAAGGGATAGTAGCTCCCGAATAACGAGCCTGCTCCGCCTTCTCCCGTATCGCTGCACCCTGCGGCAGTAACGACCGCAGCGCTGATAGCCGTGAACAGAGAGACGACCCTTAGCAGTCTTTTTTTTATGAGGAATTTCATGTTATCACACTCCCTCTCTCTATTTTAACACAGTATCTCTCATAAGAAAAGAATTAATGACCATTTTCGACGCAAATAAGTACCGCCGCAGCGTTTTTAGCTGCGGCGGCTCGTCATGCAGGGTCAATCCCTTGCCTTTGCGCGGATTATTTTCTTTGATGCGGTCTTTTCAAATTCTTTGTCGCGGATAATAAGATCTACGATCTGCTTTGCGGCGGGGAAGGTAGAGTTCACCTCGTCTATCTTCGCCTGTATCTCCGCCCTGATGTCATCGCTGACGTATTCGGGGTCGGGATATACCGAAGCGGTGATAAGACCGTTCCTGTCGTATACGACTATCTCCTTTATCGGGGCAAAATATGCAAATTGATTCTCTATCCGCCGTTTGAAAGGATTATGAGATTCTTCTTTCTGCCCGTTATGTAAAGATAACCGTCGTCGTCCTTATAGCCGAGGTCGCCCGTCATGAGCCAGCCGTCCTCTGATATAGAGTTTGCTGTCTCGGCGGGGTCGTTGTAGTAGCCCATCATGACCGAGGGACTCTTTACCTGTATCTCGCCCTCGACTATCCTTACCTCACAGTGCGGAACTATCTCGCCAACGGATTCGGGCTTGGGACAGCCCCTTACGCCCGTGCATATTCTCGGCGAGCATTCGGTCATTCCGTAGCCCTGGGCTATTTCTATGCCGAATTCGCTGTAACCCTTTATTATCTCGGGACTGAGATAAGCTCCGCCCGAGAAGATGATAGTAAAGTCCTCTCCGAACACCTCTTTGCCGACAGCCCTTTTGTCGCCGTCCTCGCCCGCCGTCTGCTTCATTCTGTTGAGTATAGATGCGGCTATCATCGGTACAAAGGTAACGTCGTAGGGTCGGAACACCTTGAGATTCTTCATTATCCTCATAAGAGAATCGTTTATGCACAGGTGTCTGCCGTACCAGAGAGTGCAAAGAATATCACAGGTAAAGCAGAAAACGTGATGTATGGGCAGAACGGTCATTCTCTTGTTGCCTCTGTAGCCGAGATCCGGCTCGCAGGTGGCGTTGTCTATAAGATTGCCGTTGCTGAGCATTACGCCCTTGCTTTTGCCCGTAGTGCCTGAGGTAAAGAGAATAGCCGCAAGCTCCTCGGGCGCAGAGCTGCGTGAGGGTGTCTTGTCCTTGTATTCTGCGATAATATTCCCGAGATAAAGCATACCCTCGCATTCGGAATGTATATGAACTAAATATTTTACCTTGGGGCAGAGGGCGCGGAAGGTCTCTAAGTCATTCTTGTGATTATCGTCCAAAAAGACTATCTCGCTGTCCGAGCGGACTATCTCGTCTGCTATCCTCTCGGCGTTGTTGGCATTGTCCAGCGGAACGGAAACACAGCCCGCCGTCTGAATGCCGAACCATGAGGTAAGATACTCGTAGCTTGTAAGACCTATTATCGCAGCGTGTACCCGCCCGTCAAATTTATCGTTTATCCATGCTCCCACGCTGTCGCAGTCCCTTCTGAACTGCCTGAAGCTGTGGTCGACGTACTGCCTTTTTTTGTATTCGGTAGCGAAGATCTCGTCTCCGAAGCGTTCGTCCGCAGAGTAGACGAGCTCCTTAAGCGTTGTCACCTTCATCATGAAATGCCCTCTAAGTAGCTTATGAGCTGACCGACTGTCTTGCTCTTTGCCGCTTCAGACTGATTGATAACAACATCGAATTCGTCCTCACAGTCGCCGAGCATACATATAAAATCGTATGAGTTAAAGCCGAGATCCTCTGCAAAGCGTGAATCCTCATTGATGTTCTCGGGGTCGGCGTCAACGTAGCTGCAAATGAGCTCCTTAAGTGTGTCAAGCATCTTATATTTCCTCCTTGGTCATCAGGTCATTTT
>CACWNZ010000317.1 GCA_902762335.1 uncultured Ruminococcus sp.
GGGAAGGGTCGTTATTCCAAAGGAAATTCGCAGGACGCTCAGGATAAGAGAGGGCGACCCGCTGGAGATATTTACAGACACCAACGGGGAGGTCATATTCAAGAAATACTCGCCTATAGGGGAGCTTTCGACCTTTGCGGAGCAGTATGCGGACGTGCTTGCAAGGATAGCGAAGCAGCCCGTTCTTATAACGGATACCGACCACGTTATAGCCGTATCGGGAATGCCGAAAAAGGAGGTGCTTGAGAGAAGGATCTCTCCCCTGCTTGAGGAATATATGCAGAACAGAAAGGCGTTTTTTGCAGCAAGCGGCGGAGCCGGGGTGCTTCTGCCCGTGGAGGGGTTTGAAAGAAGCGCCGCCGTGATGTATCCGATAATATCATCGGGAGACGTAACGGGGGCGGTGCTTATGCTGTATAACGAAAACAATACTCCGCCTACGGAGATCAGCAATAAGCTCATACAGGCGGCAGCGGCATTTCTTGCAAAGCAGACCGAGATGTGACGATAAGCCTTACAAAAACAGATAATAAGCCGGACTGCACGAAGGACTTTCTTTATGAAAGCTTCCATATATGCAGCCGGCTTTTTTACGGCTTATCCTGCACGCCTCTTTGATAAGGTATTTCGCACCGTATGCTAAGGACACAGACTTGAGTTCAGCGGAACAGTATGATAAAATATTCGTAAAGGGAGGTGCATGACCGTGAAGCGTTACAGATTACAGCGCCCTATGTCCGAGACGATCCACGTCGGCGCACTGCTGGCTATAGCGGGCGGATATTTTGACGCCTATACCTATATTGCAAGAGGCGGGGTGTTTGCTAACGCCCAGACGGGCAATATCGTCCTGCTTGCGGTAAACCTTGCCGAGGGCAATTTTCTCAAGGCTCTGTCGTACTTTATTCCCGTCATTGCCTTTGTGCTGGGTATACTCACCGCCGAGCAGATACATAAAACAAAAAAGAAGCTGCCGATAAAATGGCAGCAGCTCATAATATTGCTTGAGATAATGACGGTGATAGCGGTGGCGTTCTTTCCCGCTTATCCTGTGGGTATGTATTCGTATAATATGTTCGCAAACGTTATTATATCATACGTCTGCTCACTGCAGGTGCAGACCTTCAGAAGAATACACGGCATCACTGCGGCAACGACCATGTGTACGGGAAACCTGCGAAGCGGCACAGATCTTCTCATGCGCTATCAGACACAGCGCAACAGACAGGACATGAAGGACGGACTCAAATTCTATGCGCTTAACGTTTTTTTCATACTCGGCGCGTTCATAAGCGTGTTCCTGACAAACGCATTCGGCAGCCTTTCGGTAATATTCTGCCTCGTGCCGCTCGTGGCAGTTTTTCTGCTGCTGTTCAAAAAGGATCCCCCTGCGGAAAAATAAAACCGCTGCCATACTCTATGCGGGTATGGCAGCTTTTTTGTTGAGATTATAATTCAGCTCAAAAAAAAAAAAAAAAGCTTTTTTACGGCGTTGACCCCTTTTTAAGCACGGCAATGTCAAACGAGGCGTCGCCCGCATTGAGCTGGCGGAGATCCATACCCTTCGGCGCTTCCTTGTCAAATACTATCGGCAGAAGGAATTTTGCCCTGTAGAGCTCCTTCATAAAGTCAAGCTGTATCTTAGGATCCTTCTCGTCAGTGCCTGCCGTCTGATAATAGAGATCGGCAGCCCTCATGAGAGAGGTATTGAACAGCGGACGGTCCCTCTCGGGGATCTTTGAGAAATCAGGCATACTTATGATGTCTGTAAGCTTTATGACGATAAAGGTCTGTCCGTTGTCGATGATGACCTGCTCTATACCGCTGCGGAAAAGATCATAGAAAAACGGAACTCTCTGCTCTGCCGCGCATTCCAGCGGGGCTATCCTTATTTTCTTTGAAAGCAGATATTCCCTGAAGGCATCGCAGAACTCTATCTCGGAGAAAAGATAGGCTGTCGGCAGTCCCTCGTGGAATTGTATATAATGATTTTTTGAAGCAAGAGAGTAAGCCGACCACAGTTTTTCTCTCTTTTGCAGCTCCTCGATAATAGCGTGCATAACGGCGTTATCTCTTGAATTTGAATATTTGATTATAA
>CACWNZ010000318.1:0-1476 GCA_902762335.1 uncultured Ruminococcus sp.
TGTAAAGCAGTATACCAAGCTGTTCGATATGGACGGCGTAGAGCTCGTATTCGAGGACGGCGCTCTGCTTGAGATAGCTAAAAAGGCTATTGACCGCGGCACCGGCGCAAGAGGTGTGCGCTCTATCATGGAGGAGATACTCAAAAAGCCCATGTACGAGATACCCTCGGACGAGACGGTGATAAAAATAACCATTACGCCCGAGGCGGTCACAGACGGCGCGGAGCCCGTGCTTGAGCACTCAAAGACGAAGAGAATAAAGAAATTCGTCGCTCAGAGAAAGACCGCTAAGAAAAGAACAAGGAGACATTTTGCATAAACGGCAGAACGGCTATATAATATCACTAAAGGCACGGTCAGCTTATTGCTGCCGTGCCTTTTTGCGCGTGCCAAAGGAATAATTGACAATGAAGATACCCGAGCAGACGAGCAGGAGAGAAATGAGATTTGTCAGTGTAAAAATGCTCTCTCCGAGGAATATCGCCGACCACATCGAGCCGAAAACGGGTATCAGCAGGGTATATACCGCGACCCTGCTCACGCTGTTGTGAAAAAGCAGCATCGTCCATATCATGAAGGCGACACCCGCCATTGCGGCAAGATAGAGCAGCAGAAAGACCGCTCCCGCGCCGTCCGGGATAAGCCTGCCGCCCGTTATCAGACCCGAGAGCAGAAGAGCTCCGCCACCGAAAATGAGCTGCCACGCGGACAGCTGTACGGGACTTCTGCCGTTTGATACGCGCTTGCTTATCACGTTGCCCGCAGCGCCCGAGAGATTTGAGAGTATGACGAGCCCGTCGCCCTGAAGCGAAAATCCGCCGCCGTCAGCGCCGAAATTCATTAGGATCAATCCCGCAATGCCCGAAGCGCAGCCTATGAGCTTGCGCGCCGTGAGCCTGTCAGACCTGAAAAACACCGCAGAGAGCAGCACCGAACCGAACGCCGACACCGAGGTGAGTATCGACGACCTTGTCCCGCTGACATTCACAAGACCGATATACAGCAGAAGATACTGCAAAAAGGTCTGAAAAAACCCCAGCGTTCCTACGGGCAGTATATCGCGGCGGGTGAGCTTCATTGAGCGCCTGTCAGTGAACAGCCCGCAGGCAAGAACTATCAGCCCCGCAAGAAAAAACCTTGCGCCCGCAAATATGAGCTTTGAGGCAACGTCCTCGGGCGCAATGCCGAAAAGCCCGTAGCCTATCTTTATGCACGGAAAGGCTGAGCCCCACAAAAGCGTACAGAACACCGCCGCAGCCCCCACAAAAAGCGGGGCTGTTTTTATTTTGTCGTTTTTTATCAGCTTCACTGCTCCGTCTCTTGCCCTTCATCAAATCTCTCAAGAAAGCAATGCTCCTCGCCCTCAAGGTAATAGCCTATCACGGTGCTGAGATTGACCCGTTCAACGCTGCGAAAGATATTCATTTCTACCTGCGGGTTCGTCTTTTTCAGCTCACGGATAAGCTGCTTTATCTC
>CACWNZ010000318.1:1503-2565 GCA_902762335.1 uncultured Ruminococcus sp.
CCGCTCGGTAAACCTGCACGCGCACTGCAGGAATTCAAGCTTGTTGTAGTTTCTCCAAGAGATAATATCTTTTTCGCGGATATAGTACATCGGGCGGATAAGCTCCATGCCCTCGTAATTCGTGCTTTTTATCCTCGGCATCATGGTCTGCACCTGAGCGCCGTAGAGCATTCCCATAAGGATAGTTTCTATCACGTCGTCGAAGTGGTGTCCTAAGGCTATCTTGTTGCAGCCCAGCTCCTGCGCCTGCTTATACAGGTGCCCCCGCCTCATGCGAGCGCACAGGTAGCAGGGATTTTTTTCTATATTCACCACCGACCCGAAAATATCCGTATTAAAAATATGTATCGGTATGCCGAGCCTTTCGGCGTTGTCTATTATCTTCTGTCTGTTGGCGGGCGCATAGCCGGGGTCCATTACTATGAATTCCATATCGAAGGGGTAATCCCCGTGGCGGGACAGCTCCTGCATCAGCTTAGCCAGCAGCATGGAGTCCTTGCCCCCCGATATACACACGCCTATCTTATCGCCCCTGCTTATCAGCTTATAATCCTTTATTGCCCCGATAAACCTGTGGAACAGCGTTTTCTTATATTTCGTTATAATACTGTGCTCGGCAGGATCGTACCTCTCCAATCAGCAGCTCTCCCTTCAGAAAAGTCAAGCAAATTATATCACTCTGCTCCGAAGCCTGTCAACCTTGTGTCACGGCATTCTCACGGAATAATTATACACGAAGGAGTGGCGGTCATATCCCGTTTCTAAATCAGATCGTGTGTGTGTGTGCAGGTCTACGGCGGCTGCCGTATTACACTTACCTACACTTAATTCTTTTTACCTTACCTTATCTTAACTTACCTTACCTCTGACACCCGTTCACAAATTTTCTGCGCAGCGCCCGTGTTGTATAACCGTATTCGCGGTGTGAAAGTTATGATCATTATTGAAGCTGAGCGCGAAATCGGGAGCGGCAGCTTGCCGCCGGTGCGTGACCGCACAGGACGTGTTCGCGGCACGGCTTTCTCTTGGGTCGTTACTTCATGCCCGCGCCCATATTGCATT
>CACWNZ010000319.1 GCA_902762335.1 uncultured Ruminococcus sp.
GAAGCAGATCTACGACCATTTGGCGGCTATAGTCAGAAAGGAAAAGGGCGACGGCAGCGGACTGATATACGGCTTCGGTCATGCAATATATACCTATTCCGACCCGAGGGCCGTGATCCTTAAGGAAACCGCCGAAAAGCTTGCGCATGAAAAGGACATGACAAAGGAATACGAGCTTTACAAGACCGTAGAGAAGCTTACCCCGAAGGTATTTGCCGAGGTAAAGGGCAGCAGCAAGGTGATATGCGCCAACGTAGATTTCTACTCGGGCTTCGTATACGATATGCTCGGCATACCGAGCGACCTGTTCACACCGCTGTTTGCAATATCAAGGATAGCGGGCTGGTGCGCGCACCGCATAGAGGAGGTCACCTACGGCGGCAGGATAATAAGACCCGCCTACAGGGCGATGGCGCGCCTCCAAAAGATACACACCCATAAGCGAACGCAAATAATACCCGATAGAAAAGGAGTGGTTTCAATGAATCTCAGAAGGATCCTTTTTCCCGCTATAGCGCTGACCGTAATAGGCGCGGTCATCAAGCTGTGCGATACCTTCTTCAACGTAAACGGCGAGGGCTTTATATTCAGCTCGGATATATGCAATATAATCGTCGGCGTATGCTTCATACTTCTGTTCGTCATAGGCTATCTTCTCAGCCTTAGCGACAGAAAAAAGGATTTCTCCGCCGAGCCCAAAAAAAACGTCATCTGCGGCGTATTCGGCTTTATCGCCTCGGTAGCCCTCATCGGCACGGGGGTAGTCAAGCTTATCACACTCAACGGCAGCAATATTGCCGAGAGCATATTTTCAATAGCGGCAGGCTTTATCCTGCTGTATGAGGCGTGCATATCCTTTACGGGCAGCAACGGTATTAAAAAGGCTCCCGTAGTCGCGCTCATCGTGCCTATATGGTGCTGTCTGCGCTTCATCTCGGTATTCGTTCAGTATACCGAAAGATCGCTCAAGGCAGTTGAGCTTTTTGACATAATAGAGATCGCCTTCCTCATCATGTTCCTGTTCTATCAGTCGATGTTCTTTGCGGGCATAAACAACAAGATAGCTATCCGCAGGGCGACCGTTTACGGCACGGTATTCATCATGCTGAGCCTCATAGTATCGGCAGACCTGTTCATAAAAATGGCGACAGGCACTCATACCGTCACCAATATCGACACACAGATAGTTGAGCCCACGATAACCAACATAATGACTATCGTCGGAGATCTTGCCTTTGCCTTCTATGCGTTCTTCTTCCTTGCCGATATTCTCGGAGCCTCTACCCGCAGCATAGAGGACAAGAAGGAGCCCGATCCGATAGAGGAGGAGCTAAGCCTCACCGTTGACGGCGAGGACGAGGGCGAAAAAACCGATGCCGCTCCCGAAGAAAAGACCGACGACAAGAGCAGCGAAGAAGGCTCTGACGACAAAACCGCCGACGATGCAGCCGAGGACAAAAAGGAAAGCGCACCGTCTGATGACGACGGCAGCACTGACGGCATGGACGAGCTTCTTGATATGCTCGATAAAATGTAATATCACGGGACTGTCACGCCTGAGGGCGCGGCAGTCTTTTTTTTTCTATAAAAATCCGCCCGCTTTTTTGTGGATTTTCACGGGCTGTTTCTATATACAAAAAAGGCATAAAATGGTATAATCGAATAAACAGACAATTATCAAAAAGGAGGAAACTCTCATGTCAAAAAAGAAACCCGAGGAGGAAAACACCTACGATCTGCTCAGAAGCAAATACCGTGAGATCAGGACCGAAATGCTCATACTCAATTTTGCTCTTATCATACTCGGTCTTGTGATGGTGATCATTCCCGCAAAATTCAACGAGTTCATCGGGCAGATACTCGGCTGCGCGCTGTGTATCTGGGGCGTTCTGCGCTGCATTACGTTTCTCAGACTGAAAAAAGAAGAATCCTTCGGCTCTAACGCGCTCGTACAGGGCGCCGCCATGCTCGGCTTCGGAATCTTCTTTCTCGTACAGCCCGACAGATTCGGCAATCTGCTGAACTCCCTGCTCGTGCTTGCAGTGCTGATAGCCGCGGTATACAAGCTGCAGAACGCTATCAACTACTATAAGCTCATGATAAGCCGCTGGTGGCTGCATTTTATTGCGGCAGGCATTCTTCTTGCGCTCGGCATAATAGCGCTGATAAGACCCGGCCGGGCAGACGACGAGGCGGGTCTTGCCGTTATGATAACGATCATCATCGGCACTGCTCTCATCATAAGCGGCGTGTGGGATCTGTTTGCGGTATCTATCCTCTCCAAAAAGCTGAAAAAGACCGTCCGTGAAATGGAGGAGGAGGGCATTATCCCCGAGGTATCGGGCAAGGGCTCTAAAAGAGACAAGAAATTCGTCAGGATATCCGAGAAGGACGTTACGGACAAAACCTCGGGCAAGAAGCGCGGCAGAACTGAGGAGCGCACCGAATTCAGAGATCCCGAGCTTGACGAGATAGACGATATCGACTACGGCGACGATTTCGACGAAGACAAGACGGACGACAAAAAAGGCAAGAAATGATACCCGCTCACCGCAGAAAAAACAAAACAGAGGTGTAATGATGAAAAGAAGGACAGTTTTTCTTATTGCGGCATTGATAGCGTTTTCGGGTCTTACGGGGTGTTCGGGAAGTAACGGTCAGAACAGCGAAGCCTCTTCAGGCTCACAGAACAGCGCGGAGGTAAATTCAGCTCAGGAAAGCGAAACGACCTCGGGAGCCTCATCGGAGGACGAAACGACACGGCAGGAAAGCTCCGAAAATACGGTGCCGGACACTTCAGGCACCGAATCTTCCGGGCAGTCCTCGCAGACCTCAAAGACCTCGCAGACTTCACAGACCTCACAGGCTTCACAGACCTCGCAGGCTTCACAGACCTCGCAGGCTTCACAGACCTCGCAGGCTTCACAGACCTCGCAGGCTTCACAGACCTCGCAGGC
>CACWNZ010000320.1:0-1368 GCA_902762335.1 uncultured Ruminococcus sp.
GGAGGCTTTAATCTCTGACGCTTACTTTGTACCACGTCGGACAGAAATTTCACTCTGTACATTCCTCTCATATTCTCGTCCCGGGAATTCTGCATCATGGATGAAAGCAAAATTACATCCATGTTCCAGGCCGCTCCACGACATCAGCGTGTTCGCTGTATCCGGAGACGCTCAAAAAACCGGGTGTTCCATGCGTATCTTACGCATCACGAACACCCGGTTCCTCTCAGCGCTCCTCAGGCACAGGGCTTTATGCTGCGTACCTTCCTGCAGCCTCCCTGCCATCGGAGCGAAAATATTATATGAAATTACATAAGCTTTCTGAACATCTTCTCGAAGTCCTCAAGCGTTGCATGCTTCGGGTTGCCCGGTGCGCACGCATCCGCAGCTGCGGACTCGCAGAGGAACGGAAGATCCTTTTCCTTGAGCTTCTCAAGCTTGGTCGGAATACCTACATCGATGGAGAGCTGACGGACTGCGTCGACCGCTGCTTTCCTGTAGGCTGCCTGATCCATGCCGGTCGTATCGACGCCGAGCGCCTCAGCGATATCCTTGAACTTTGTGCCTGTAGCTTCTGCGTTGAACTCCATGACGATCGGGAGCATCATCGCGCATGCGACGCCGTGCGGTGTGTCATAGACTGCGCCCAGAGTGTGTGCCATGGAATGTGCGATTCCGAGACCGACATTCGAGTAAGCCATCGCCGTCACATACTGAGCAAGCGCCATACCCTCGCGGCCGTCCGGATCATTTGCGACAGCCTTGCGCAGGTTCTTGCCGATCAGCTTGATCGCCTCGAGGTCGAGACAGTCGGACAGCTCCCATGCTGCGGCTGTTGTATAGCCTTCAATTGCATGTGTCAGAGCATCCATACCTGTGGAAGCCGTAAGGCCTCTCGGCATGGAGGACATCATATCCGGGTCGACGACTGCGATATCCGGGATGTCGTTAGGATCTACGCAGACGAACTTTCTCTTTCTCTCAACATCCGTTACAACGTAGTTGATCGTAGACTCAGCACCTGTTCCGCCCGTTGTCGGGACAGCGATCGTGAAGACCGTGCGCTTCTTTGTCGGAGCTACGCCCTCAAGAGAGCGGACATCCGCGAATTCCGGGTTGTTGATGATGATGCCGATTCCCTTACCGGTATCCATGGAAGAACCGCCGCCGATCGTGATCATCATGTCAGCGCCTGACTCCTTGTAAGCCTCAACACCGTGCTGAATATTCTCGGCGGTATAGATAACTGTGACGAGGGAAAGATAATCGTCGGCGGAAAGGATATAAGCCGTCTTACGGGAAAGGAGCTTGCATCATACAGACGCTATGATATAGGATTTGTTTTTCAGTTCTATAACCTTATCCCCA
>CACWNZ010000320.1:1414-2050 GCA_902762335.1 uncultured Ruminococcus sp.
CCAATCTTACCGCTAAAGAAAATGTTGAGCTTGCTACCCAGATCTGCCGTGACAGTATGGATCCGGATAAAGCTCTTGAAAGTGTCGGTTTATCAGACAGAAAAAACAATTTCCCTGCCCAGCTTTCCGGCGGAGAACAACAAAGAGTATCTATCGCCCGTGCCCTTGCAAAGAAACCCAAACTTCTTTTATGTGATGAGCCCACCGGCGCGCTTGACTATAATACAGGAAAAACTATACTTAAGCTGCTTCAGAATAAATGCCGTGAGGACGGTATGACGGTTGTGCTTATTACGCATAATTCGGCAATAACTCCTATGGCTAACAGGGTCATTAATATGCGCAGCGGAAAGGTCATAAGCAATGTTGTAAATCCATCTCCTGTTTCCATAGATACGATAGAATGGTAAAAACTGTAAATAACGAAAATTGGTTTTCAATAAACAGATAAATATCTCATAAAAATACAGAATGCAGGAGATGATGCCTTTGAAAGCTATAAAAAAGAACATTATACGTGAAATACAAAAAACAAGATCAAGGTTTATCTCTATCCTTGCAATTATAGCTATAAGCACAGGTTTCTTCACAGGTGTAAAGGTAGCAAGAAAAAAAAAAAAAAAAACAGGTCTTGAA
>CACWNZ010000321.1 GCA_902762335.1 uncultured Ruminococcus sp.
GCGCATCACAGCCTGCCCATCAGCAGAGCAATGCGCCTTCTCAGCACGAGACAAGCACGCCCGCCGGCACAGGCAGAAGATGACGGCGGCCGTCAAGGCTTGCTCCTTACAAAAAAACGAATATTTCTTTTTAACGGCAGAGCATTGGCTCTGCTGTTTTTTTGCTTAGTAATTACATTGCCTGCACGGAGCGTATGACTGCGGATATCACCGGACGACGGCAAAGCGCCGGGTTACTGTCGAAGATGATTGTGACGGACATAAAAGCCGAAGCTTTCAGTATTAACACAGTAAAGTGACTTGGCGGTAAAGGCGGCAGCCAAAGCTATCGGCAGAGACGGCAAAGGGGTCGTTTTTGACGGTAACGCTATGCCAAAAATGGTGATCATAAACAAAAAATATGATTTTAATGTAAAAAACATAAAAAATAATAAAATAAAGTTGATAATTTTGTCATTATGTGATATTATTTAATTTAGGTAATTATACGAATTAAGAACAGGCTTTTTTCAGACGTCTACCGAAATGTATAAGAGGTGTTTTTTGTGAGCTCAGACAGAGATCGGATGCTTGCTTCCGCTATGAAAAACGAGATATTGAAGGATGCTGAGAGCATATATAAGAGCTCAGGATTCAGAACGACGATCTCGGGCGACAACTCCGCCGGTGAAAATAAGAATACGGTAAAGATCAAGGTGATAAGCAAGCTTAATTTTGTTATTCACGTTAATTTTGAAGTAGAAGGCAGCCGCATAACAGGTTATTCCTGTGACGGAACGGGAGCTTTCTGCGGCAGGTGCTTCTGCGGTCATTGTCTTGCGGCGCTGAGGTATATGCAGGATGATGAAGGGATCCCGCTGACTCTGTCTGAAGGCGGAGAGGTTGATGACCCCTCTGAAGCTAATGAAGAATCCCCTGCTCCGCAGACGGTCATCTCTGATGATGACGTTACGGAAGCGCCGGCAGAGATAACTCATACTCCGGAGATAAACTCCGAGCCTGATGAAGAAATCGTCGCTCCTGCACCGACCTCGCAGGATGATACAGCGTTTGCCCCGAGACAGATAAGCGTATTGCTTGGCACGACTATAGACGAAGAAAGAGAGATCATCTATACGCCTAATGATACCGACAGGATAATGAATATGAATATGGGTATCATCGGCACGACGGGTACGGGCAAAACTCAGTTCACAAAATCTCTCGTTACCCAGCTGTACCGCGGTAATTTCGACGGCTCTCCCTTCGGTATTCTGATATTCGACTATAAGGGCGATTACAACGAGACTAAGCAGGATTTTATCAAAGCGGTGAACGCCAGAGTGATAAAGCCCTATAAAATGCCGTATAATCCGCTTTCGCTGAATCTCAGAGAAAAGAACAACAGAATGCTTCTCCCGAGACATACGGCGAGCGTATTTGCGGGAACTATTGCAAAAATATATAATCTCGGGCCAAAGCAGGAGAATACGCTGTTTGAGTGCATAATGGAGGCGTATAAGCAGCAGAGGATAGCAGATGATATAGAGCTTACCTGGAGACGGTCCGCGCCGACTATTGAGACGGTATATCGGATATATAAGAGCAGCGGCGCAGCAGACGTTAACGATATGCTTTCCGTTGTTATGAACAGGCTGAGGGGCTTTGTAATATTTGATCCCGACCCTGAAAGGGTCATTCCTCTGAGCAAGCTTCTTGACGGAGTCGTGGTTATAGATCTTTCCGAAAATGACACCAAGATGCAGAATTTAGTGGTGGCGATAACGCTCGAACAGTTCTATGCGCAGATGCATACCTTCGGCTCAAGCAAAACGGACGGAAGACTGCGACAGATAAGGAATCTTATTCTCGTTGACGAGGCGGATAATTTTATGAAAACGGGTCTGCCTGTGCTCAGGGGCATAATGAAGGAAGGCAGGGAATTCGGCGTAGGAACTATCCTGTCGACTCAGAGCCTTTCGCATTTCAACGGAAACGACGATGATTATTCCCGATATATAAGCTCGTGGGTGATACACAACGTAAACGATCTAAGCAGGCGCAGTATAGAAGCCATACTGAATCAAAGTCAGAAAAGTACGGCATCCGAGGAATTGTTC